>JAFGDF010000222.1 GCA_016932235.1 Deltaproteobacteria bacterium
CTTAAGATAAAATGACGAATGAAAAATTTTCCCCCTGAGAAACTGTAAAAGATCCTTACATTTTCTTTCGGATAAAGCCCTGAAACACAGTGTCAGGGTCGATTGATAGACTGTTGCGCCCAAAGAAAGCCGGAAGCAATTGATAAAGTTGAGGATCTGTAGAGTTGCATCAGGACTCTTATCCGCAAGGCTGTTATGATTGTCCGCTCGTCACGATGGTCACGGTAATATAGATGGCAAAGATTGCTAAAAGGATCGCCAGCCACCCTCCATACATCAAAAATGTCAAAAATTTTTTCCAGGGTCCTTTTTTCCCCTCCTCGGGCTTTATATCTTTCTTTTGCATTCTATTCACCTCCTTTGATTTTTTATATCTGTGACAAAGAAAATCAAAAGTATAGCCTGTTTTTCTAATTAAACCAGAGATCCGCCGGGATGTGTATGGGGTCAATAATGTATTTTGCCGCTATTCCTGTACTCCCTGCCCAAATGAACGGGTATATCCCTGCAATTAAAATATTCGGCCATTATTTTATCTTTCAAAAGAGATTAATCATATGGGGTCAATCATGTATTCACCTGTTTTGCCGGTTGATTAAACCCCCATTATAGGATACCCTGTTAACAATCCAGCACGACTGAAATTGATCACCGGGATCGCTGATGACTGATAAACAAAAAATCCGCGTGCTCCTTATTGAGGATGATGAGGACGATTACAAGATCATAAAAGAAACATTATCCGAAATCCAGCACGTGCAAATCTCTCTGGAATGGGTCTCTGAAATCAAAAGAGTTCCGGAAAAGATACGTAGTAATGAATACGATATCTGCCTGATGGACTATCGGCTTGAAGGGACAAACGGTATTGATCTTATGAAAGATATGGTAGAAAAGGGTTTTGAGGCCCCTTTTATCTTTCTTACAGGGTATGGAGATCATGAGATTGACCTCCTGTCAATGAAATCGGGGGCCGCCGACTATCTTGAAAAGGGTGAAATAGATCCCGGTATCCTTGAGCGCTCGATTCGTTATTCCATTGAGCGTAAAAGGCATATTAATGCCCTCAGGATTTCAGAGCAGCGCCTGCACCTCCTGTCTGCAAAACTGGCCGAGGCCCAGGAAGATGAAAGAAAAGGGCTGGCCAGAGAAATCCATGACGGTATCGGATCTAATCTCGTGGCCATCAAATACGCCCTTGAATCCATACTTGTACGGATGAGACGGAATAAATCTTTAGAGCAGGATCTCTCTATAGAACAGGTGCTTGATTATGTAAAGGATGCCATTAAAGAGGCCCAGAGGATATCATCTGATTTAAGACCTTCCGTGCTTGATGATATGGGACTGGGGGCGTCGGTCCGGTGGATATGTCGCCGATACAGTGAAATCTATCCGGGTATTCGAATCCGAAGACGACTTAACCCTAAGGAGATAGATGTGCCCCTTTCCCTTAAAGTAGTTATTTTCAGGGTATTACAGGAGGCTATGAACAATGTGGTTAAACACAGCGGAGCTGATGCAGTCTACCTGAATATTAGAACTACCGATGAGCGTCTTACGATGATTATCAGGGATAACGGACATGGTTTCAGTCCCGATGTAGCCCTTGGGAAAGAGATTGAAGGAGGGGTCGGGTTGATAAGTATGAAAGAAAGGATTGAGATGTCAGGGGGATCTCTGGAAATCTCATCTGAAGAGGCAAAAGGCTGTGTGATAAAAGCGGTTTGGCCTATAAACCGATTTCTGAAATGAACCCTGCGGGAGTTTATTCTTTTTTTGGTATCCAGCGAGGGATCAGGGGTTTACTTGCTTACAAGTCCCTTTTCAATGGCATAAGCGGTGAGGGCTGCCGCGTTGTGGAGATCCAATTTGTCCATAATATTGGCCCTGTGTTTCTCGACAGTCTTTACACTTATGCATAAATATTCTGCGATTTCCTTGTTTTGATACCCCTCCCCTACCAGCTTCAGGACCTCTTTTTCACGCTGCGTCAGGGCGTGGAAGGTCGATTTCTCCCTGACACGAATTCGATCACTCAAATATCCTTCCAGGACCTTACCGGAAATATCAGGACTGACAAAGATTTTACCATCCATAACGCTCCTGATTGCCATTAATAATTCTTCCTGGCCGGAGGATTTCAAACAGTATCCGTGGGCGCCTGCCTCGAAGGCGTTGATAATGTAATCTTCGTCTTTATACATGGTGAGAACGAGGATCTTTATTTCCCCGTTGATTCCGACAACCTCCCTGATCACTGAAATCCCATCCATTCTCGGCATATTGAGGTCCAGGAGAACAAGGTCCGGCTCGTGCTGATTGATGCACCTGATGGCATCCAGGCCGTCTTCAGCCATGCAAACCACCTCAATATCATCACAATTTTCCAGAAGTGCTTTCAATCCCTGTCTGACAATAGTGTGATCTTCGGCGATGACGATTCTCATTTTCCCCGTCATCAGGCTTCTCCTTCCTCCTCTGATCACTGCCCTTAATTTACTGAGAATATCCGCATTATTCCCTGGTTCTGTCAGGACAGCTAATTTTTACAAGACTGTCAAAGATGATATCAGGTAAAAAAAGGGGAAAGCATATAACATGCCTTCCCCTTTTCGTTTTTACTTATTGTTATTCATTGTTGGCTATAAGACTCCTCCGTCTCAACTGATACAGGGCTATCCCAAAACCCAGCAGCATGATAAAAATGAGGGTTTTCTGGGCCGGAGTTGTATGAAGCATCAGATAACTCACTCCGACAAAGGGAGACAATCCCCACCTTACCGCGAGACGCAGACCATCATGACCGGCAATGAAATCCGCCATTGGCGGCGAATACCTGTAATAGAGATCCACAAAGCCGGACCCCAGACTGTTGGTAAGCAGGTAGGCATCCCTGAATTCCCTCAGTATCTGAACATGCGGCTCAAAAAGGGACCCGTAAGCTGCCGTGGCTATAAAGCACAAGTCTTGATCGTCACCGATAATTCCACCACCGCCACCAAGGGCGCCTCCTATACCGAAGATAGAGAGATGATCCACCCAGAAAAGGACCTTACCGTTTGTATAATCCACGGATATAATCTGGGCTGTAGGCACCGCGGTTGCCGTGCCTGCGGCCATTGAGGCTATATCATCAGCCTGCAATATGGCCATGGATCCGGACTCCAGGCTTCCCTCGGGCACCTTGGCAGTATCAAA
>JAFGDF010000223.1 GCA_016932235.1 Deltaproteobacteria bacterium
AAGGCACCCTATTCTGGCCCGCCCATCGGCTGACATTATCATAGTTAATGACAACGACGGCGATTAAAAAATCTCTGTCTGGATATCCGAAAACCCAGGCATCCCTGATATGAGGACTGATCCTCAACCTGCTCTCGATAAGCTGGGAGGCCAGCTTATTGCCGTTCGAGAGGGTTATCAGATCTTCCATCCTGTCTAAAAACACGATATGTTTATCATCCCGGATTACTGCGCTGTCCCCGCTGTAGAACCACCCGTCCTTAAGGACCTGTGATGTCCTTTCCGGATCTTTCTGATATCCTACGAATGTTCCGGCCTGTCGATAAACCAGTTCATTGTCCTCAGTTATTTTGACTTCTGCGCCCTCGTGGACCGGTCCAACCGTATCGAAGCTTATGTCACTATTCATGGCCCCACTTAAAGCGCCTCCCTCTGTGGACCAGTAGAAGCTTTTAAGGGGAAGATTTAGCGCATGGAAAAATCTGAAAGCATCCGGGCTGAGAGTTGTCCCGGATGTGTAACAAATCCTTGCATTGGAAAAACCAAGGCGTTTTCTGATATGCCGAAACATCAAAATATCGGCAAAGAAATACAGTATCTTTAGCGAGATACCGGGCATTTGGTTTCTTTGTTTGATATCGGCCAGCCTGTGGCCAATAGGCATAAGTTTATGAAAGGCAATCCGTTTAATGAAATCGGATCCCAGTATGCGAGCCTGCACGTCGGCAGCCTGGCTCTCCCAAAGCCGAGCATCATAGATCACAATACTTGGGTTTGTTTCACGCATATCCCGTTGTTGTGTCTCCGTCGACTCTGCAATATTCAGGATACAGCCTGACAATAAATGGCAGCCCACGCTAAACCATTGTTCCGTCATCCAGGCAGGAGGGACATAAGGAATCACGTTATCATTCTCCTTCCATGGGTCCAAAGACAAATGATAAGCTGATCCTGCCATCATGGTTTTAAAAGTATGAATGGCCCCTTTGGGGAAGTCTCCTGTGGTTCCTGATGTATATACGATTGCGCATATATCATCCGCCTTGCCGTTTTCCATATTCTGTTCAAAAATCCCGGGATGTGACGATTCGTATTCTTCACCTCCATAAAGTATCTGTTCATATCCAGTTAGAATGGGATCATTATAGTGGGCTAAACCTTTATAGTTCCAGAAAATGACTCTCTTAAGGAAATGAATGTCATCTTTTATCAGTAAAAATTTATCAACCTGTTCCTGACCATCGACAATTACGAAAGATGCTTCAGAATTTTCTGCAGCGTACTTTATTTCCTCAGGTGTTAATTCCGAATACAGGCATACTGAAACGCCGCGATTGGCCTGCACAGCCAAATCCGCGTAATAGTATTGCGGAGCATTATCTCCCATGATGATAACCTTTTCGCCGCTTTCCATACCTTCAGATAAGAGACCTATTGCCAGCTTTTTGACATGAAGATAATAATCCTTCCATGTGAAGGATTGCCAGATGCCATAATGTTTTTGGCGCATGGCGATACGTTGATCCCCATATTTTTCATAATTATACTTGAGAATCTTAGGCCAGGTATCACCCTTATCTGTATAATATTGTTCCATTCCAATCGACATACATTCCTGCCCTTAAACTATGCAAGCCATCTTTTTTTTCGCCTGTAGTGCTTTACATCCCGATAGCTCTTTTTTGTATCCTCTGAGGAGATCCCCATGTAAAACTCCTTAATATCTTCGTTATCCTGAAGCCTTTCTGCAGAGCCTTCGAGAACCACCCTGCCATTTTCCAGGACATAACCATAAGAAGAAATACCAAGGGCAGCCCTTGCATTTTGCTCCACAAGGAGTATAGACATCTTCTGTTCAGCATTGATTCCTCTGATGATCTCATAGATCTCTTTTACCAATAATGGCGCCAGTCCAAGTGATGGCTCGTCTAAAAGAATAAGCTCTGGACGCGCCATGAGCGCTCGACCTATAACCATCATCTGCTGCTCACCGCCGGAGAGATATCCGCTCATATGACGGCGTCGACTTTTGATATTTGGAAACCAGTCAAATACCATCTCTATATCATTTTTAATCTCTGCCCGATCCTTTCGGCAGTAAGCGCCAACCAGAAGATTTTCCTCAACACTGAGGTGTTCGAGCACTCTTCTCCCTTCCATGACCTGAGTTATTCCCATTGAAGCGATATCCTCCGGGCCATACCTGTCTATTCTTTTACCATTAAAATCAATGCTGCCATCCGTTATCTCACCCTCTTCAGTTTTTAACATACCGGATATAGCCCGGAGCGTAGTAGTTTTACCCACGCCATTAGCGCCCAGCAGCGTAACAATCTTACCGTCCCCCACTTCCAGAGAAACGCTCCGTAACGCCTTTATGACTTTCATATAAACTACTTCAATATTGTTTACCCGTAACATCTTACTTACCCTTATCTCCTTCGCAACCGACTCTTCCCGACTTATTCATAAATCAACTATATCCCCTCTCCCAGATAGGCCTTTATCACCTTGGGATTTGTCTTAATTTCTGAGGGACTTCCTTCGGCTATTTTACATCCGAAATCCAGGACTATGATCCTGTCTGCAATGTCCATCACAACTCTCATATCGTGTTCCACAAGGACAATGGTTCGAATTCCGTCTCTTAACACAGGCGTATCAGGATAAGTGGCTCCTTGACCTTCATATATATCAAGGATAAACCGGGCAATATCTTCTTTTTCCTCCTGGTTCATGCCCGCCATGGGTTCGTCAAGAAGCAGAACCTTGGGTTCCAGTGCGAGAGCTCTCCCCAGTTCAACCCTTTTTTGCATTCCATAAGGTAAAACCCCAACCACCTTCTTTCTAATCGGAGCTATTTCCAAAAAGTCTATGATCTCCTCCGCGGTCCGACGGTGATCAATTTCCTCTCTCAACGCCCATCCAAAATATATGGCGCCCGTTATGAAATTCTGTTTCATCAACATATGTCTGGCTGCCATAATATTATCCTGAGTACTCAGGCCCGAATAAAGTTCGATATTTTGGAAGGTTCTCGCAATGCCTAGGCCGGTCAGCTTGTCCGGTCGCATCCGGGCAATTTGTTGTCCTTCATAAAATATATCACCCCTCTGAGGTTTATAGAATCCATTGATACAGTTCAGCAGGGCGGTTTTGCCGGCGCCGTTAGGTCCGATGATTGCAAGTATCTCATTATCCATCACGTCGAAGCTGACATCGTGAAGAGCGTTTACACCGCCAAAACTGAGACCGAGGCTGTCGATCTTTAATATAATCTGACCCTCTTTTCTCACTTCATGAATTCTCCCGATCTTCGAACGAAAAATCTGTTTCTCTATTTCGGAATATTACTTTAAAGTATATATAATCACAGGGATAAAAATTAAATCTGAATAAAAGAATACATGGAAAGCTAAGACACGGAAAAAGGAACATCTTGATATTATTAATAAATGTCTTTCCTTTTCATGGAATATACTATGAGACATTTTGCCATGATTGATCAGAAAGGATCATCGCAGAGACTTCGATTCTATAATGTATATCATTCTTATCTGAGATATGCAATCAGCAAAATTGGATTTTGGATTTTGTCCGTAAAAAATGGCGGAATATCCAGCTATGGCACATACTCTTATCTCTATTGCAATTGCCAAATAATGAAAAACCTGTTATTTTTAATCTTGTGGAATCCAAAAAAAGCCCGGATAAAATCCATCTTCAAATAACAAACAAAATTGAGGAGAATACAAATGGGAAACGACAAGGCTGATTTTTCAATATTAAACAGATTGAATTTTAAGATCTCCCCTATAGGGATAAAATATTTTCCCAAACCGCCGGAATCCCTGAACAGGCTGGAAGGGAAGATCGCTTTATGTGAGATGTTGAAAAGGGCGCAGGAAGGAGAAGCCTTTTATGCTGATGTGGAAAATCAAGCATGCGGCGCCGGCGCCTATGTTCTGGGGCAGAAAGATATCCATCCGCGGTGTCACAACGGCGAGTACGGAGCGGCCCTGAAGATATTCGACTCGCCCCGTTCAGGTGCCAGGTTGTACCATTATATCCCTACAGTCGCCAGAGGCATTATAAATTCCGTCGCCTTTGCGCCGCTGGATAAGATGGAATATGATCCTGACATTTTACTGTGCATTGCCGACACTGATCAGACGGAGATTCTTCTCAGGGCAATGAGTTATCGAACCGGAAAAATGTGGTCAAGCAAATCCTCGCCGGCTATAGGATGCGCCTGGATCTTTGTTTATCCTTATTTATCAGGCGAATTGAATTATGGTATTACCGGCCTTGGACATGGGATGAAGAGAAGAAATCTGTTCCCAAAAGGGAATCAAATAATCGCCATCCCTTTTGATCAGTTACATTTAATCCTCCAGTCCCTGAAGGAAATGCAATGGGTCCTGCCTGCTTACCAGTCTGATGGATTCGATTTTGTTAGCAAAGTAATCTCTGAATTAGGGATCGAATAGGATCACTCTAATGATACAGATTTTCATCGAATATAAAAGGAGGTAGAAGATCTATGACAGGTGGATACATGGGAAAAATGCTCTTTGTGGACCTGAGCAGCAAAGCCATCGAAGAGCGGGATATCTCCGAGGAGCTGGCCATGAATTTCATCGGTGGTTATGGTATTGGCGTAAAGATACTTTATGACATGATGAAACCAGGTGTTGATCCCCTTGGCCCGGAAAATATCCTGGGATTTTTAACAGGCCCGGCAACCGGTTCAGGTGCCATGTTTGGCTCCCGTTTTACCCTGGTTTGCAAATCTCCGGTAACCGGTGGATGGAACGATGCCAATTCCGGAGGTTACTTCGGCAAGGAATTGAAAAAAGCAGGCTATGATGCTGTGTTCATAACCGGAGCATCTGAACATCCGGTTTACCTATGGATAAAAGACGGCAAAGCCGAAATTAGAGATGCGGGTCATTTATGGGGAAAGGATACAAAAGAAACATTATCCACTCTTATCGAGGAAATCGGGGATAAAAAAATCAGGGCTTCAATAATAGGACCTGCCGGTGAGAAGATATCTTTAATATCCTGCCCGATCAATGAAGGTCACCGGGCGCCGGCCAGAGGGGGTAGCGGGGCCGTAATGGGTTCTAAAAAATTGAAGGCGGTTGTGGTAAGGGGAAATGCTGACATCCCTGCAGCCAACCCGGCAAAACTGCGGGAAATTAACCAGAGAGTACTGGATTTCATGAAAAACGAAATGAAAGAGGGTGTAGCCGCGCTTGGTGAATATGGTACGGGGATTGGCACGGCAGGCTCAGCCCTGGACGGTAATTCACCGGTTAAGAACTGGGGCGGCATTGGCATAATAGACTACGGTGAGGAAGCCGCAAAAAAGCTTAATTCTACTGAGCTGGACAAATACAAGGTGAAAAAATACGCGTGCTCCAATTGCCCGCTTGGCTGTGGCGCCGAATATATTGTTAAATCAGGCCGGTGGCCGATCGGCCAGACGGAACGCCCCGAATATGAGACAGCTTCTGCGTTTGGCAGTATGTTGCTCAACAGCGACGCGGATTCTCTGCTCAAACTCAATGAAATCTGCAATCGCTCAGGTCTGGACACCATCTCGACAGGCGCTACCGTGGCATGGGCTATGGAATGTTACAATAAAGGAATCCTTTCAAAAGAAGACCTGGATGGTATCGAATTAACATGGGGAAATAGCGAGGCTATTGTCAATATCACCGAGAAGATTGCGAACCATGACGGCTGTGGCGCTATACTCGCTCTTGGCTCTGACAGGGCCGCCAAGAAATGGAACAAGGGCATCGAATATGTACAGGCTGTGCTCGGCATTGAATTCCCAATGCACGATCCCAAATTTGCCCCCGGTTTTGGCCGAACTTACCAGTTTGATCCCACACCCAGCCGGCATGTAAAAGGCGGTCTTGGTCATTTGGAAGAGGTTGGCCTGGTAAAGAATAGGTATAATTATTGCGGTACCGGTTTTTTGGACGCATTCGATACTTTTAACAAGGAGTTTATTAATTCTGCCGGGTTCTGTCTGTTCTCAGAAGGCTTCATGCCGGAAGGAGCTCATAATGAGTACATTGAGGCTCTGACAGGCTGGCCGTTTAGATTTCAGCAGGTTTTTCTTGTCGGCAGGCGTATTTTGTGCATGAGACAGGCCTTCAATCTTCGAGAAGGCCTGACACCGGCAGACTTTGTAATTACTCCACGGGCGGTTGGGAGCCCTCCCCAGACGGAAGGTCCCCTCGCCGGTATAACGGTTGATAATGATCATTTAGGTCGCAATTTCTATCATGCTCTAGATTGGGAATGGGAAACGGGTAAACCGAAATTGGAGTCACTGATCGGATTGGGTGGCCTTGACGCTGTAATCAAGGACCTTTACGGAGATGCGGCGCTGTGAAATTATTGACACGTAAGCGGTCGCCTTTCGAGTTTTCTGCGTCAGGCTGATGGATAATAAGGGGGGAATCCCTACTTCAAATTTCCGGTGGAGATAAGATTCGCGCCGGTGCCCAGAACATCTCGAATGATAATATGCCCGGGCCTTATCGGAGGCGTAACCTTTATCTCTTTTATGGATTTTACGATATCTCTCAAAAGGTGTCGGGAAACAGGCATGTCCGTCCGTACAGGTAAAAGCCGGATTTTCGATCCTTCAGCCGTAAGCGTAGTGGTTAAGACCCTTGAAGGGTTTTCGAATTCCATTACGGCATATTCCTTACCCTTCTTACACTGGTGGCCGTTTATCCGTTCAATGTGGCTATCCGGCCCTACATCAAGCTCAATGCGGCAACCCAGAGGGCAAACGATACAAGTTATTTCATTTTTTGGCATCTGCGATTACCCTTTGCTTTCACAACTAATGGTTATTTGATCTGGACCGGCATCCAACTTTTTCCACTCCGCAGAGGAGACATCAAGCCTCACGAGCTGACTTGGTTTCAGAACACGGAAATATTTTTTCATCATATTCCCTACCCTTACATAAACTCTTTCCATCGGCTTGAGAGCACGGGTTGATATGGTGACAGCCTCTCCTATGGTGACCTTCTGGGGCACGACATACCTTATATTCTCACCGGCTTTCAACTTTACCCTGGACCCGTGTGTCTTTTCTCCTTCATGGACAAAGGTCGCCGCGCCCGCACCTGCAATCTCGGCTTCCAGGGTAACGTTATCAACAAGATCATTGACATGAAGGACATTTCCTCCGGCAAAGATTCCAGGGATCGAGGTCTGCATTAAACCGTCCACTATGGCACCTCCTGTTACCGGATCAATTTCGATACCGGCCATCCTTGAAAGCTCGTTTTCGGGAATAAGTCCTGCTGAAATCAGCAATGTGTCACAGTTTATCAATTCCTCTGTGCCGGCGATAGGGTTGAATTCTTCATCTACCTTGACAATCGTTACCGCCTTTAATCTCTCATCGCCATGTATTTCGCCAACAGTATGCCGCAGTAAAAGAGGAATATCAAAATCATGCAGACATTGAACTTCGTTTCTGATTAACCCTCCCGTATATGGCAGGGCCTCTACCACCGCTTTTACCTTTACTCCCTCGAGCGTTAGGCGGCGTGCCATGATCATGCCTACATCGCCGGACCCGAGAATGACCGCCTCTTTCCCCGGTACGTAGCCGTAAACATTGACATATCTCTGGGCCGTTCCTGCCGTTAGAATGCCCGCCGGTCTCGTCCCCGATATATTAAGAGCTTCCCGCGTCCTCTCCCTGCATCCCATCGCCAGTACGACGGCTCTTGCTGATAATTCGACAAGGCCCATATCGCTGCTTAAAAGTATTCTGCGGTCAGGATAAAGCTTTAAAACCATACACCTGAGTAAGGATTCCACTCCCGATTCTTCAGCTTTTGATATTAATCTCCAGGCATATTCCGGTCCCGTCAGATCCTCGCCAAAATATGATAGGCCAAAGCCGTTATGGATGCACTGATCAAGAAGCCCTCCCAAATTCTCACCCCGTTCAATAATAACCACTTTGTCAAGTCCGGATTCCTTTGCCTTGATGGCCGCACTCAGGCCGGCGGGACCACCTCCGATAATAGCTACATCTGCTTCTTTTATCTTTATACTGCTATCCAATTAATTCATTGCTCCTGTAAAGTAATACGCGTGATAATCCACCCTTCCTGGTAACCTCGGTCATGGGTATGTCCAGTTCCCTGGAGATTATTTCAACCACCCGCGGGCCGCAAAAACCTCCCTGGCATCTCCCCATACCCGCCCGCGTTCGGTAACTGACGGCCATTACTGTCCTCGCGCCTCGCTTTATGGACTCCACAATCTCACCTTCGGACACCTCCTCGCAGCGGCAGATAATATGACCGTATCTGGGATCTTTATCAATAAGCTGCTCCCTCGATGCGTGAGGAAGCTCACTGGGCCGGGGAATTCCCTTGCGAAAAGGATTAAAGTCATCCTTTTCGTTAAGTTCCAGTCCCTGGTCTCCCAGTAAATTCACAACATGGCGTGCAATTTCAATAGACGCCGCGAGGCTCGGAAGCCTGATAACCGCATTAATGAACTTCGGCTCTTTCTTTGTTGCCTCTATTATGTGGTCTTCCGGGTCTCGGGTATTGAATACCCTCATGGCGGTAAATGAATTAATTATATCATCTTTAGTAATTGAGGGAATTAACTCGCGGGTTCGTGCCATATTCTCATCCGCCCATTCCCGCCTTCGCCTCTTGTCGTTTCTTTCCTTGGCCTTGATATATCCGATAAAACCTGCTGCCAGATTTCCCGAGGGAGAAGGAACAATCCTTCCTCCCACTCCGGGTCGGGGGACCGGATTTATGGAACAATGAACAATCCCTTTAAGCCGCTTATCCAGGATCTCTGTCTGCCCCTGTATAAAAGTCAGGCCAAAATCGCAAACGCCGGCCATTTCTGCGATTTTATCAGCATTGCCACCGGCAGCATTGACGATGTACTCAGTCCTTATCTTCCCCCTGGCCGTATCCACCACGAACTCCCCGTTCAGGGAATCTATTGCGAAGACTTCAGCTCCGGTCAACACTCTCACGCCGTTATCCTTTGCGTTTTCAGCAAGCGCGATACAATACTCCCACGGATAGACGAACGATTCATTATCCCTGTCAAGAAGACCACAATAAATCTTATCGGTAAGATTCGGTTCCATGGAAAGGATATCATCCCTGCTCAATCTTTCGGGTTTGGAGCCCAGCTGAAGGCATAAATCTTCTAATTTATCCAGGATCCCGGCTTCTTCCGCATCTCTGGCTATGGTAAGGTTGTTGGATCTCATGTATGATGACAAACCAAGCTCGTGAGCAACGGCAGGAAAATTGTCAAACCCTCTACGTATAAACTTCTCCTTAAGAGAATCGGGATGAAACAACTTCTCTCCTGGGGCGCTGATAAAACTCTTGATAATCACCGAGGTGGCCCAGGTCAGGCCCCTGGCAGAATAAACAACTCCACCGTTGCCTTTTGTCTGGCCGCCGGCAACGTCCCAGTCTTTTTCCGCCAGGATGACATCAAGACTGTAACGGGATAACTCTCTTGCGATAGCCGAACCGGTGACTCCACCGCCGATTATTAATACCTGGGTCTCGAATTCAAATCTCAATTATTTCTCCACAAGAAAAACCCGAAAAAGATTAATATTTGATATTACCCTCCAATCTGGTTAAGATATAACATCAGCATGCGTTAACCTCAATAGAAAAAGCATCAAATTTGACTTAGAGCCTTGACCTTCTCCCATTCTTTTATCGTCAATATTCTGGCATGAGTTTGCAATTTCACACACTCTCACCTTCTTTCTCTTTTTCCATTATCAGTTAATAAGAAAAAGAACCTTTGCCCATTTGAAAATGATGATCGGGCGCGTTTCCATGAGCGATTCGTCTTGAGGATTTCGAGTGAGCCGCAATCAAACTCTTCGTCGACAAATCTTCCTGCAGGGAGGATCAATGCGCGGCATATTTATTGCATGTGTATCTTCAACCATGTCTGTTGTTTTCAATCTGCAACGACTGGAATCCTTCTTGCTAATTCTGGTCCCTATTATAGGATTTCGGAGGCTGATGACACATTTGATGAATTTCGGGTTGTTTATCAGGAACTAACTTCTATGGCCGATAAAGTCAATAACCATGCGCAGGTAACAATTAATTCTCATGGCGAGCCGGAAACGCGTCTAAAAGACTGGAGAGAAGGTCTTAAAAAGGCAAACAAGAAACTGCGGCAGGCTGTCAAAAAAATAAAGAAAACAGAGCAGGAGAAAGAAACGCTTAAAGCAAGGCTTGCCTACGCGCAAAAAATACAATCCGTCGGTACCCTGGCAGGGGGAATAGCCCATAATTTTAACAACCTTCTTATGGGCATACAAGGTAACATATCCATTCTTCTTTTGGATATCGATACGGATCACCCCCATTATAAATATCTTGAGAATATTGAAAAACTCGTCAGCAATGGCACTAAACTGACCAGCCAGCTTCTCGGATACGCCAGAGAGGGAAGGTATGAACTAAAACCTATTGACTTAAATCACATAGTAAAAGAAATATCGGAAACATTCGGTGACACCAGAAAAGAAATACTGATCCGAATGGATTTAACGGATAAACTCTGTGGGATAAACGGGGATCAGGGCCAGATCGAGCAGGTTATTTTAAATCTGTGTATTAACGCGTCCGATGCAATGGAGGGTGGAGGAGAATTATTGTTGAAAACCGATTATATCTCCCTTTCTAATAAAGATACAAGAAATAAGCCCTATAAGATAAAAGCCGGAAATTATGCCCGGTTATTGGTTAGAGACACCGGCGTAGGGATGGACCGGGAGACCATGAAAAAAATTTTTGAACCCTTTTTCACCACCAAAGGAACGACAAACGGTACAGGCCTGGGGCTGGCATCCGCCTATGGAATTATCAAAGGGCATGGAGGCTTTATAGATGTGGAATCTGAGAAAGGAAAAGGAACAACATTCAGTATCTTTTTGCCTGCTTCGCCCTTATCCATGACCTCAGAGATAAATACCTCCCAAGAATTACTGATGGGCAAGGAGACCGTCCTTCTGGTCGACGATGAAGAATTAATCATCGATGTAGGAGGCCAGATGTTAGAGAGGATGGGTTATGAAGTATTGATGGCCAGAAGCGGAAAAAAGGCCCTGGAGTTATTAGTGAAAAATGAGAACAGGATAGATATCGTATTACTTGACATGGTCATGCCCGATTTGAGCGGTGGTGAGACTTATGATAGGATGAAAGCATTAAATCCTGATATCAAGGTAATACTTTCAAGTGGTTATACCATAGATGGTCGGGCGGCGGAAATACTGGCACGGGGTTGTAA
Organism: Deltaproteobacteria bacterium; assembly: GCA_016932235.1. The sequence continues at coordinate 11,368 of JAFGDF010000223.1, forward strand.
CGGATTTATTCAGAAGCCTTTCAGAATTACTGAACTTTCCCGTAAGATCCGTGAGATCCTTGATGATAAATCTTTTCCATCCCTCTCCCCCTCTCATCTCTCCGGCAAAGAAAATCCTTATGCTGAACCATCGAGAACATCCCCATTTATATAGTGGATCAGGGTGCTCCTTGCCTGTTGACATTTATTCTAAATGATAATATATGTTCCATCTCATTCACTGACAACAGTCACTTAAAAGAATCAATATTTAGTCAGATTATGGATTGAATCGCCTGAGGGCCAATAGCCGGTTTATCGAGAGGTCTCGGTATCATGCTACTTAATTCAGAACCAATCAAAGTTGAAAATGCTTTTGAGGCCATTGAACTTTTTTTTCAAAATGAATGGACAGACGGATTGCCAATAGTCCCTCCCACGGCTGATCGAATTAAATCAATGCTTGATACCGTATCAATGGAGCCCGGCAGGGTTATTGGCGGGATTCCTGAACGGAGCATGTTTTTTACGGCAGAGATTGTTGCCATTAACGCGGTCATGGCAGGTTGTCTCCCCGAATATTTTCCCGTCGTTGTAACGGCTGTAGCAGCGATTAGTGATCCAGGATTCTGTCTCCACGGCCCATCCGCTAGTACAGGCGGGGCAGCCATTCTCATGATCGTCAATGGTCCTATTGTCCAGGGTATAGGACTGAATTCAGGTCAAAACCTCTTTGGCCCGGGAAATCGAGCAAACGCGACAATTGGTCGGGCGGTACGCCTTGTTTTATTAAATGCAGGAGGTTCCAGAAAATTCGACCGCACGACACTTGGCCACCCGGGTAAATATACTTATTGCATTGCAGAAAACGAAAACACCGACTGGACACCACTTCATGTTCAAAGAGGATTTGATAGAAACGTGAGCACCGTCACGGTATTCGCAGCCGAAGCGCCGAATCAGATGAACAACCACAATGCCATGAAGGGAGAAAATATCCTGCTTACCCTGGCCGATCGAATGGCAGGGCTCGGGACATTTAATATGGGCGGTCATACCGAAATGGCCGTTGTAATTTGCCCGGAGCACTATAAAACTCTGAATGAACAGGGATGGGATAAAGCGATGGTACAGGAATTTCTATATAAACACGCGGAACGACCTCTTTCCGATCTGAAAAAAGCAGGATTTCTTGAGGAGCCTCTTGAGTCAGGAGATGAAAACATCATGGTAAAAGCAGTCCAATCCCCCCAAGATTTAATCCTCATTGTTGGAGGCGGGGTTGCGGGTCGTTTTTCATCCTTTATTCCTGGTTGGGGAAATAAGAAGGATTCTCGCTCCACTACAAAAGCACTTCGGGACAGCACTTGCGGCACGTGAGGGTGGTGATTCCGGGTCGTGTACCTGGTTCGTACTGTCTATTAAAAATACCAACAGGAGTTAACAGAAATGAGCCTAGTGATATATAATCCCACAAGCCTCCCCCTAAGCGAAAAAGCGATTATGGCCAAGAGGCTGGACACACTGGACAATACTCTTCTAGCGGTGATTAATAACGGGAAGCGCCAATCCGATGTGGTTTTGAACAAAATTATAGATGGACTGAAATCACGTTATACATTTAAAGGGATTAAACTCGTGCAAAAGCATTCAGTTTCACAGGCCATATCAGACCTTATGGCACGAACGATTGCAGGTGAATATGATTTCGCGATTACAGGGATCGGAGACTGAGGTTCCTGCAGCTCGGGCAGTGTGCTCGACGGCATCATCATGGAAAAATTGGGTTTGCCCACAGCAGTCATTTGCACTGAGCCCTTTATCAGCTCAGGAAAGACAATGGCCGCTTCACACGGGATTCCTGATTATCCCTTCGCAATAATTCCTCACCCTATATGCGTTACAGAAATCGAAAATTTACATGAATGGGCTGATAAGGCTATTGATCAAATAATTTCCATACTGACAAAGGTAAACAAGGAGCATATCGTCTAAAGTCCCACAGGATACTAATATCATCTGACCCTCGTCAGATATTTGACAATTCATTCTTCTCAGGAGAATCTTAGTATGAGCATGTTCTGGACCAAGGTTGTCAAGAAACTCACACCCTATGTTCCGGGTGAACAACCAAGAGATTTGAATATTATTAAGTTGAACACCAATGAAAGCCCTTACAGCCCATCACCCAAGGTGATTGAGGCGCTGATTCAAGAAGCGGGCAGCACGCTTCGCCTGTACCCCGACCCTGATTGCAGTAGTGTCAAAACCGCTGTCGCTGACTATTACGGGATAGATGCCTCGCAGGTTTTTGCCGGAAACGGATCGGATGAAGTGCTTGCCCATTGCTTTCAGGGCTTGCTCAAACACAGCAAGCCTCTGCTGTTTCCTGACATCACTTACAGTTTTTACCCTGTTTATTGTGAACTGTATGACATAGAATATGAAACTGTCCCCCTCACCGACAGTTTCAAGATCCGGTTACGGGACTATCTGCGACCTAACGGGGGCATAATATTTGCCAATCCTAATGCTCCGACCGGTTGCATTATTCATTCTGACGACATTATAAATTTATTGGAAAAAAACGATGGCTCAGTGGTTGTCATTGATGAAGCTTATATCGATTTCGGCGGCGAATCATCCGTACGGTTGATCAATCGCTTTCCCAATCTGCTTGTCATACAGACCCTTTCAAAATCAAGGGCGCTGGCTGGTCTGAGGGTAGGTTTTGCGATCGGGAATCAGGATCTTATATCGGCGCTGGAGATGATAAAAAACAGTTTCAACTCCTATCCTCTGGATCGCTTCGCCATAGCCGGAGCAATAGCCGCCCTGAAAGACATCGAGTACTTCGAAAAAATACGGAATATGATTATCAACACCCGCAACAACCTTTCAGTCCGACTCCAGCGAATCGGATTTGAAGTTTTACCTTCTTCATCGAATTTTCTGTTTGTCCGTCATCCGAGCATGGAAGCGAAGTATCTTTATTCAAAATTGAGGGAAAAATCGATTATTGTACGTCACTTCAACCATCCACGTATCAAACAGTTTCTGAGGATTACTGTCGGGAACCCGGATCAGTGCAAGGCATTAGTCTCAGCATTAAATGAAATAGTGGGAATTCCTTCTTAGACAGGTCCTGAACCTATCACAATCCTACTTGATGCCTCACTCCATTCTCGACTCATGGAAGTTTCTTCTATGATATGAAGAGGGTTTAAACTCCTCTTTTCTGATCCCGTACTTTGTCATCAGTTTATGCAAATGTCTGGTTGTGATCCCGGCAGTGTATGCGGAATCCTTTATGCTCCCCCCGCTTTTCGCCAGCACTTCCTTGATATAGCTCCTCTCAATATTTTCAATGCCTTTATTCCTTGCCTGTGCAAGAGTAAGAGAGGCATCAACAGGAGTGCTCATTATAGGGATTCCCGTATCAAAAATCTCAGACGGAAAGCTTTCCGGTGTCAGCATATAACTGGTTTCAAGGATGTAGGCCCTTTCAATAATATTCTCCAACTCTCTTATATTCCCGGGCCATGAATAATTTAAAAGAGCCGGCAACACCTGTGAGTCTATTTTTATTATATCCTTGTTGTTCAGCTTGTTCATCTTTTTTATAAACCCCTCAATGAGGTTTGGAATATCTTCAATCCGCTCTTTTAATGGAGGGATCTCAATAGGAAAAACATTCAGTCGATAATACAGATCCTTTCTGAAGCTGCCATCTTCGCACATGGCTTTTAAATCAACATTAGTAGCGGCTATAACCCTGACATCGGCCTCGATAACTATATCACCGCCAACACGTTGAAAAGTGCCGTCCTGTAGGACCTGCAAGAGTTTTATTTGCGCAGATGGCGTTATTGTGCCGATCTCATCCAGGAATATTGTTCCTCCATGCGCGATCTCAAACTTACCGAGTTTCCTCCTTATCGCCCCGGTAAATGCCCCTTTCTCATGACCGAATAATTCGCTTTCAAGTAAAGTGTCAGGTATCGCACCACAGTGAACGCTTATAAACTGGCTGGTGCTCCTACTGCTGTGGCGGTGTATCAGTTTAGCAAGCAAACTTTTTCCCGTCCCTGTTTCTCCCGCTAATAATACAGTGCTCCTTGTCGGTGCTACGGCTTGAAACTTTTTATAAAGCTTTTTCATCTGAGGGTTGACTGAATAGATATGCTCGGCAGAGTCTGTTTCCCAGAATTTATCTCTCAGGTAGTCAAGTTCGGACTGAACTATCTGATGTTCCTGGAGGCTATCGGTTACGTATCTCACTTCCTCCGGGTCAACAGGGTATGTGATATAATCGCTGGCGCCAAGTTTGACCGCCCTCACAGCCTCTCTGATCATCTCCTTTGATGACATTATTATAATTTCCACGGAAGGGTACAAATGCCCAAAAGGTTGTAAAAATTCCCTATAGCCGCCTTCACCGTTTGAATCTTTTAGTATCACCAAATCTATAAAAATAAAATCGTATCTGGAGTGATGTAACATATCGATGGCGGCTTGCCGGTTTGAAACGCTGTGGACTGCGGATTTTATATTGAAGCAGGACCGGATCGCAGAAACAATCTCTTGCTCTCTTGTCAATATTAGTATGGACTGATTCTTTTTTTCTTCTTCTCTCATGAATTCAATCCCTTCAAGAAAAATTTCGAATTAAGATATGAATAATAATATGTGATAATAATTCCTGCACAAACACTCAATCCGGACTATATAATCCCGGACCAAAGGGAAAGAAGGGGTAAAAAATATTCCTTTTCTGTAGGCAAATCAAGTCTAATTTTCATCATTTTATTAAATGCCCGGGAAACCGGGAATTCGGAACCCTGAGTTCCTTTTGGAATAATTACATCAGGAACTCAGGGTTCGTTTTTAAGAATTAACAATAATTTCAACAAGTTAAAGCTGGCATAAAAAAGATTCTTATAAACTCATAAAAAGCCTCCTTTAATAATAGGAACATATAATTCCTAAGCAAATGTGTGCAACAATATTAATCGAGTAAAATCAATCAGATGCATAATTGGCACAGCTATTGCTTTAGATGAAGATCTGATTATCAGATCATATCTTAAAAAGAAATATACTTCGGGAAAAAGCATGCCTACAATAAGAGGAATAGTCCTGCCTGCTGATTGGGATGACAAAGGTAATATAAAAAATATCTTAATCTCAACTCCGAATGAGGAAGAATACTATATTACCAGCAACGAAAAATCAGAAATCTTGATGGACTTTTTGAGGCAGGAAGTTGAAGTTGTGGGTCCGGTAAGAGAAAATAAACATCAAAAAAGCATTACAATCCAAAATTTTTCCATCAAGCCTAGATAAAACGATCGATTAGTCAATGATTGAAACTACGGTGTATGCTGCGCCTATGGGAAAGATGGACTAAAAAGATCTGGTAAACAAAAATCGCAGTTTAATGAATTTCGTCGCAAGAATGTAAATATTGACAATTAATTCTTAAGTAATGCTAAATGAATCCGGAAAATAATTTCGTTTTCCTGCCTTTATGGGAATACTCAATTTGGTCTAAGGAAAGGGTGGTAATAAAATGTCAAGAAAATCAAAACCTAAAGAAATTATTATTAACGGCTATATTGAGGCAGATGAATGGGATGATGATGATAACGTCATTGGCGCGAAAGTTGTCACTGATTATGAAGACTATTCAATAGAAATGAACGGGCTCGGAGAAGAACTGTTATCCTTTTTAGGCGAGGACGTCGAGATAACCTGTACCGTAGAAGAGGAAAAGGATGGTTCAAAAATTATTAAGGTAACCGGCTTTGAAATACTGGCTGAAAATGAGGATGATTTTGATCTGGATTTCGAGGATGATTTTGATTTTGATGAAATGATGATTGATAACATGGAAGATGATTTCTTACATTAAATAACTGTATGCTTTTTCAGGTTGATAAGAGGAGTTGAATATGGGAATCAAGAAAAAGCTATCGGATAATTCATATATTCAAGACCTGCCTTCCGATTATATTCCCAGCGATAAAGAACCTTACATGAATAAAAAGCAACTCGAATATTTTAAACGCAAACTTCTTTCCTGGAGAGAAAAATTGCTCCGAGATTCATATGAAACCGTCGTCAAGCTGAAGGATGAAGGGGGCAGAGAGACTGATATCCTTGACCAGGGTACGGTTGAGACAAACATGTCCTTGCATCTCAGGAATAGGGACAGGGATCGAAAACTGATCCAAAAGATAGATGATGCCCTGGAGCGTATCAAAATGGGGACATACGGGTATTGCGAAGAATCAGGAGAAGAGATAGGGTTAAATCGTCTTGAAGCACGACCTATCGCAAGACTCTGCCTAGAGGAACAGGAATTGAGAGAGAGGCGCGAAAGGGCCAGGCGAAACACACGCACGACCTGAACCCATAGTATCTGTAATCCAGCATCTGTCGGTTACATCCAGCAGACTGCGAGGACGATCTAACTTTCGGAGAATAATAATGAAAGATAAAGCACTGCCCTGTATCCAGTGTGGAAAACCGTTCATTGTAACAAGTATGGAACAAGAAAAACTATCAAGCCGGGGTTTCGATATACCAAAAAGGTGCCCCGACTGCCGGAAAAACAAATCAAGAATATCAGGGGTTACTGAAGATTGGGAGCCAAGGGGAAAGAAACGGGTGAGCAGGAATAAGAAGTCCCGGTTTGAAGATAAATATTAATCATAGATACGATGATAACATGATGACGAGTGAAATCTCATTGAATAATTTATAATATCTTTTAACCTTTTTACTTGATTTTTTTCGAAAAGAGTTATAGATGTTCATGGTCATTATATTTGCTACAAAGTGATATTTCAACCTTATCAACTCTTGGTGTAGCAGATTTTGATAACTGTTTCATGGAGCTTATATGGACGCCGATGAAAATCCTGACAATACAATCAAAAAAACCCATTGCTCAAAAGGAGTTTTTTGGTCGTGACGCCGGAATTAAATTCGCAGGTGTACACCTCCTTGTGGAGCTTTGGCATTCAAAACACCTCACTAACGCTCCCAAAATCAGGCGCATTCTTACACGGGCTATTGAGGCATGCGGTGCTACGATGCTCAGCATTGACCTCCACGTCTTCTCGCCAAACGGCGGAATATCCGGCGTAGCTGTTCTTAAAGAATCTCATATAAGTATTCATACGTGGCCGGAATTTGAATATGCGGCTCTGGATGTTTTTGTATGCGGCAGCATCAACCCACACCTTGCCGTAGATCACATAAAATCAGAATTCCAACCCAAAAAAATTGAAATAACTGAAATCAAGCGCGGGATACTGCCATGTTAAAAAACCCTGAATGGATAAGTGAAAAATGGAAAAATATTGAAATCCGCTACAGGGTAAAGGAAGTCCTTAATGAAATCCAAACCGATTTCCAGCATCTATTGCTTGTTGAGACATACGAGTTCGGCAAAATGCTTCAACTTGATGGGCTTGTGCAAACAACAATGAAAGATGAGTTCATTTACCATGAAATGATCACTCACGTCCCGTTGCTGTCTCACCCCGAACCGGAAAAGATCTTGATTATTGGCGGTGGAGACGGCGGTGTCCTGAGAGAAGTATTGAAGCATGAAAAGGTTGTCAAAGCCACTATGGTGGAAATCGATTCAACCGTCGTTGAATTCTGCAAAGAATATTTGTCGTCAATTAATGGTGGAGCTTTCAAGGATAAACGAACTGATCTCGTTATTGCCGACGGATCTCAATTCCTTAAAGACTTAAAAGCTGAATACGATATAATAATTGTAGATTCGCCGGATCCTGTTGGCCCGGCGCAGATCCTTTTTTCCGAAGAGTTCTACAGGGACATTCACAGGGCACTAAAACCTGGCGGCATTATGGTTCGCCAGTCAGGATCTGTCCATTTGCAGGAAAGTGAACAGATTGAGGCGCATAAACTTTTAAAGAATATTTTTAAATTTACAGCCTTTTACACATACACGGTTCCCACATACATTGGGGGACTTTTTTCCACCGTATTCTGTTCGGACCTCGTCGATCCCCTGAAGCCAGCCTTAAATGAATTATCTCTAAAGTTCCAAAACAAAAATCTGGAAACAAAATATTACAGCCCTGAACAGCATTACTGTGCATTCCGCCTGCCGCCATTCATGGAGAAAAGATATCGATGAAGACAATATTAAAAGAAAAAATGGAAATGATGGACAGAGAGCGACCTGAAACTCTCTTTGGTTGTGAATTGATACTGGATCTTTATGAATGTGATCGCCGTTTAATCTCTTCCGACAAATCCATACAGAAATTTGCTCGTGATCTCTGCGCTGTAATAGAGATGAAACCTTATGGAGAGCCCCTTACGCCATACTTTGGAGAAAATCAGGAACATACCAAAGGTTATTCACTTATCCAGTTTATAGAAACAAGCTCCATTACCGGCCATTTTTCTGAAAAAACAGGATCGGCCTATATTAATATCTTTTCATGCAAGGAATATGACGTCGATACTGCTGAAAATTTTACAAAAAAATTTTTTAAGGCAAAACGTGTTAATTCACGTTTTATAATAAGGAATTAAATTATATACACCGTATCTTCATTTCCCAATCACTCCTTAAAATCACATAGACATGTACTTATCCGGCTGAACATCCAAAATCTTCACAAAATAAATTTGAACCAATCCCTTGACAAATTTTGAATTATGATTAAAGAAAAAAGTAATTTTCAATCAGGATATCTTTCTTTTAGCTTCAATTTCATCTTTAATTATCAATTAAATAAATTAACATCAATAACAGGATGGGAGTTCAGAACAACAGACCTTTATTATATGCGCATGCCGGATTTTGTCCAACGGGCTCATCCCAAGATTTAAACTTTTATAATGTCACGCCATTAATTAAATTAGAGAGGTGAATGGCATCAATAGGGAAATTCAAATAAAGGAGGTTTAACCAAATGCGTTTCACGAAAATCGATAAATTTGTAATGTGTCCTATTCTTATTATCTTAACACTGACCCTTATCATTCATTCAACCTATGCTGAAGAATCCAAAAAGGAATTACCGCTCCGTGCCATGAGTATCGCCCCCCTGTATCCGATCGTTATTGTGCCCGAAGAAGAAGACGTGAGCGTTGATATTATAGTCCGTAACGGAGGGAGGCAGGATGAGACTATTGGCCTTTCCATAACATCAATACCAAAGGGCTGGAATGCATGGTTCAAGACATACAACTTCAAGATCGGCGGCATTTCTGTGGAAAGCGACAGCACAAAAAATGTTTCCTTTAATGCCGAACCTGAAGAAGGAACCGGACCAGGCAAATATATATTCCCTATAAAAGCCTCTACCAAGGACGGCGAACTCACATCCACTACAGAACTCATTATTACTGTGGAAAGCAAAGAAAAAGAAGAGAAAAAAGACAAGGGCGTTAAAATCACCACATCTTATCCGGTTCTCAAGGGGCCTACTGATGCCGAATTCGAGTTCTCCATTGACGTGGAAAACAAAACCGATGAGGAAGCAATATTCAACTTGGCCTACGATGGACCCAAAAACTGGGACGTTAATTTCAAACCCTCTTATGAGGATAAATATTTCTCAAGCCTGCGGATCAAGGGAGGACAGAGCCAGAGCATGGCCGTGCAGGTAAAACCTTACGCATTATCGGAACCTGGAGAATATCCCATCAAAATCAAGGTCAGTTCCGATAAAGCACAGGGAGAAGCAACACTGAGTGTGGTTCTTACAGGTACTTTTAAGCTTGATGCAGGCACTGCCGATGGTTTGCTCTCGTTGAACACCTATCAGGGTAAAAGTGCCAACATGTCATTCTATGTCAAAAATAACGGATCTGCCTCTCAAAACGATATTAAATTTCTCACCTTTAAACCGGAAAATTGGAAGGTTGAGTTTTCACCTGAAAAGATCGATACGCTTTCCCCTGGAGAATTAAAACAGGTGGAAATGACGATCACTCCAGCAGAGCAGGCCCTTGTGGGTGACTATTCTGTCGGTGTAAATGTGGAGGGTGAAAAAAGCGCCAAGAATCTCGAGTTCAGGGTTACAGTGAAGGTTTCAACTGCCTGGGGATGGATCGGGCTGATTATTATTGTAGCAGTCGTGGTCGGTCTGGTCTTTCTCTTTGTTCGCATGGGGAGGCGGTAATCATGGAAGATGGGAACATTATCGAAACGTTCGATCTGACTAAAAATTATCCCAACCAGACAGCAGTGAACAATCTCTCTTTCAGCGTGAAGGAAGGGGAAATATTCGGATTTCTGGGTCCGAATGGTGCTGGAAAGACAACGACATTGCTTATGCTTCTGGGACTAAGCCAGCCATCGAATGGGTATGCCAGGGTATGCGGGATCGATCCGGTCCGCAACGCCCGCCAGGTAAAAACCCTGGTGGGATACTTGCCTGAAAATGTCGGCTTCTATGAAGACATGGATGCAATTCAAAGCCTTGAGTATATAGCCGAACTAAATGGGACTGGAGAAAGCAGGAGCATGGGGAAAATCTCTGAAGTTTTGGATATGGTAGGTCTCTCAGAAGATAAAAATAAAAAAGTCGGGAAATATTCAAGGGGTATGAAGCAACGCCTGGGCATTGCCGAGGTCCTCTTGAAAGACCCCAAAGTCATGTTTCTCGACGAACCCACACTGGGTCTTGACCCTGACGGCGCCCTGAAACTCATTGATCTTATTCAATCGCTGAATAGAGAGAGAAACATCAGCGTTTTACTTTCATCTCATCACCTTCAACAGGTCCAAAAAATATCCCACCGTGTGGGTATTATGATCAGAGGAAAGATGGTCGCAGAAGGGCCAATTGAGTCCCTGGCCAGGGAAAAGTTTGGTGTCGATGGAGGAGAATACAGTCTGGAAGAGATCTACATGAAATACTTCCAGGAGGTTTAATCATGCAAGATATTTTCGCCGTTTATAAAAAAGAAATTTCTGATCACTTCAGCAGTTATCGTTTTGTTATTCTCTTCGCCCTTATCGCGATGGTAAGCCTCATCACAAGCTATATGGCGGGGTTAAATATAAAAGAGAACCTTGAGGGTGTGGCAAAGCCTAAATTCATATTTCTTATGCTTTACAACACCACCGGCACTATGTTTTCAATGGTTCAATTCGTGGCTTTCTTCGGGCCTCTTATCGGCATTGTGCTGGGTTTTGATTCCATCAATCGCGAGAGGTCAGAAGGGACCTTAATAAAAATAATATCCCAGCCTATTTACCGAGACGCGATCATCAACGGAAAATTTCTCGCAGGAATGACCACGATCAGTATTATGCTGGTGTCCACCGTGATGGTAATCTCAGGATTGGGCCTGATGTTGTTAGGTATCGTTCCCGGCGTCGAAGAGATATGGCGACTTTTGATTTTTGTCATCGTCAGTGTATTTTATATCTCTTTCTGGCTTGGGTTATCCATCCTATTTTCAATATTTTTTAAAAGCGTCGCTACCTCTGCGCTGGCAGCAGTGGCACTATGGATATTCCTTTCGTTTTTCGTGTCCTTGGGAGCAAGCGTAGTGGCTGATATGATTGCGCCCATAGATACTGTTGGCCCTAAAAGATCTGAAATCCTAATAAAAAATATCAGGATTAAAGATTTTATTTCACTATTCTCGCCGATGTCTCTTTTCAGTAATGCCTCCGCAACCATCGTTGATCCTATGCGAAACACAACGGATTCACTTGTGCTTATGGGCCCTATGGAGAAAATCTCGGCAGGCAGGTTCCAGAATCCCCTGCCTATTTTGCAGAGCATACTGGTAGTTTACCCATATATGGTGATCCTTATTGCCCTGACACTGGTTTGTTTTTCAATTTCATATTTTATCTTTATGGTGCAGGAGATCAGAAAATAGCAAAATATGAACGGAGTGAATTATTCTATTTCAATCCAGCTTTGTCCGGTTAGGAAATTACATTATTCAGTTGTCGGAATCGCGGCATGGGGAGCTCTTTTTATCGGCGAAAACCTTAGAAGCAGGATAATTGCATAAGGTGCATGC
>JAFGDF010000224.1 GCA_016932235.1 Deltaproteobacteria bacterium
ACTTCATCATTCACGAAGGGCCTACAGACCTTTATTGAATGTGGATTCCCCGGTCGAGCCGGGGAATGACAGGTGAAAAGAAAGATTCTGTCATTCTGCGGCATGACCGCAGAATCCACATATGAAAAGTGGAGTTTCATACGAGGCACCAAGAAGCGACGACTGAGGCATATAAGTAATACGCCGCAAGCCTGTCGAGAGCCTCCAGGTCGAACGAGAGGAGCGATCGCAGGCAACGCAGCAGATAGCGCCTTGATGGTGGATCAAAAGTAGCTTATTACATGTCATCTTCTTCCATCTCTTCTTCCCCATTTGCAGAAGGCAATAAAAGAATTTTAGACGCTTCCGCCTCTGGCAAATGCTCAACAGAACGAAGTTTCCTCTCCATAGCCCGGCTCCGCACGCCAGTCTGTTCAATAGTCCGGCTCGCGGTGTCTAATTGACGCTTAACCTTGGCTATCACATCGCCAAACTTGCCAAATTCTGTCTTAATCGCTGCCAAAACTCTCCACACTTCGGCTGACCGTTGTTCGATTGCCAAAGTCTGAAAACCCACACGAAGGCTATTCAATATAGCGGCCAAAGTGGTTGGACCGGCAATAACAACCCTATATCGATGCTGAAGCTCCTCAACAACGGTCTGTTGCCGGAGAACCTCGGCGTACAGCCCTTCTGTTGCGAGAAACATGATCCCAAAATCCGTAGTACTTGGTGGATTTATGTACTTATCGTGTATATCTTTTGCTGAAGCTCGAACTGTTCGTGCTAAAGCTTCTGTTGCCGATTGAACCGCTCCTGGATCAGCTCGCTCTGAAGCTTCTTGAAGACGAAGATAATCCTCTTGAGGGAATTTCGAATCAATAGGGAGCCAAACACAGGCTTCGGGATCATCTTTTGGCCCTGGCAACCTGATGGCGTACTCAACTCTTTCCAACGACGATGCCTTCACCTGAACGTTTTTCTCATACTGTTCTGGTGTTAAGATCTGTTCCAGGATCGCTCCAAGCTGTACCTCGCCCCATGTACCACGAGCTTTAACGTTAGTTAGGACCCTTTTGAGATCTCCCACACCTGTAGCAAGATTCTGCATCTCCCCGAGACCTTTATGCACGGCTTCCAGCCTATCACTCACGAGCCTGAAAGATTCTCCGAGACGTTTCTCAAGAGTATCATGTAGTTTTTCATCCACGGTTTTCCGCATCTCTTCGAGCTTTTTCTCGTTAGTCTCCTGAAGCTCCTTTACATGGGCATCAAAGGTGGTCCAAATTCTTTCCAACGCCCCCTGGTTAGACTCGGTGATTTCTTTCAGTTGTTGCGTCATCTAGCCAAGTTTCGATTGCTGGACATTTCCCATACTTTCCAATGTCTTATAGAGTGTATCATTGGTTGACTTCAAACCATTCGATACCTCCTCACGAAGTTCCCTTCCTGCGCCCCTGGTTTCCTCACGGCCTTCTCGGAGTTCGTCGCGGACTTCTTTGCCTATATCCCCAAGACCTTTTGACAAACGCAATAGCAGGACAACCACTAAAACCGCCGTTATAGTGGTGCCGGCCAAAACCAGCAAAAGTATGATTTCATTCATTGTCATTGTTCACTCCGGACAATAAAGACTTTTAAGTAATACGCCGCAAGCCTGCCGAGAGCCTCCAGGTCGAACGAGAGGAGCGACAGCAGGCAACGCAGTTCCTTGACTTTGCTCGGGACCGTGAGCTTGTCGAACGGCCTGTCGAATGGCAGATGGCGCATTGATGGTGGATCAGTGTGTGCGGTGTGTCCTTTACCCAAAGAAACATTCATTTTTTGAAAAATCGAAATTTTCAAGGTTACTTACATAATGTATCAATAGCCGATAGTACAAGGTTTGAAACAGTATACATAAATATACAGAATAGGTCAAAAACAAACACTTTCTACTAAACACTCATGGCCCTTTGGGCCACCACGATGCATGAAAATAACAACCTATGTTCGCAGGATCGCGGTATGGGGAGCCCTTTTAACGGCGAAGACCCGGGTAGCAAAGTAATAGCGTAAGGTGCTTGCCAGGCCTCCGGCTCGGAGAGCGGGCGAAATCCTCCTCGGTTGTTCAACCTTAATCTGGCCCTGACGACGACTGAGGTGGTTTGCCGCCCGCCTCGTAAGGCAGTATGCGTCAAACTTGCCAGGAACGAGTCAGCTCGTAAAAGGGCTCCCCATATCTTATTAATGGAAGAACAGGAGCGTAAAGTTACCTTTGGCTTCGTTTCGGATTTATCAAGGAATTTTCAAAGAGATCCGATTCCTTCCCCATTATCATGGATGAAATCCTGGTAAATTTTGATTCCATGAGAGCAAGGGCAACCGTTGAAGGAATAGTCGAACTTTCACGTGCACATCAGGTTCTTTATTTTACATGCCATGAAGAAACATTGTCCTTGTTCAGGGAGTCAAACCCGCAGATACGGGTTTTTGAAATTTTCAACGGCAGGATCAGAGCTCTTCCGGTATAAATGTCACCACCTTATCTATCTCTGCTTTATCGCACAGCAGCATGATCAACCGATCGATACCGAGAGCGATCCCGGCAGCCGGTGACATATTCGGAAGATCTTCAAGGAACTTTTCCGGAATAGGGTATCCTTTTTTCCCGAGCTTTTTCCTTCTTTCAATCTCCTTTTCAAACCTGATTCTCTGCTCCCGGGCATCGGTCAATTCAGAAAAAGCGTTGGCTATTTCAAGGCCGCCCATATATAATTCAAATCTTTCCGCCCACTTAGAATCTTTACTCAACCTGGCAAAAGCTGCAAGCGACTGTGGGTAATCATAGAGAAAGACCGGACGGGGACCTTTTAGCCGGGGTTCAATCTCATCAACAATTATCTCATCAAACCTGTCAAGATGAATCGCCTCCTCAACCGATATTGTGGCGTATTGATCGAACATGCTCTTAAGGGTAACCCTTTCCCAGGGCCGCTTTAAGTCTATCCTTCCCCCCAGATACTCAATAACTTCACCGGCCCCTAAGGCTTGAGCAACAAAGGCTATCATGGCCTCACATTCATCCATAATATCCATATAGTCGGCACCGGTTCTGTACCATTCGAGCATGGTAAACTCGGGCAGGTGAATCTTCCCTCGTTCCCCCTCGCGATAGCACTTGCATATCTGAAATATCCTGGAATGCCCGTAGGACAGTAATCGTTTCATACACAATTCAGGTGATGTATGCAGAAACGCGTTTCCGGCCGGGATAGCATCTATATGGGTCTCAGGAGCAGGAGTCGAAATCAGGTTGGGAGTTTCTATTTCGAGATAATCATGATTGATGAAGAATTTTCTTATGGCCTGGATGGAAGCGGCTCGTCTCCATAAATCCTTCGCGCTTGAGGTCAATGGCTCATATCCCCTTAGAATCCTGCCGGACTATGCGCGGCAGGGTTCCTGAAATATATAAAACTATTTCATTTGAATCCAACTCTTCACAGGGACCTGTCGAACAAGGCCCGAAAGACTCCCATGGGATCAATCCTTTACCCGCGTAACATAATCTCCTGTACGGGTATCTACGGTTATCTTTGTCCCTTCTTCGATAAAAGGCGGCACACGCAAAGTGTATCCGGTTTCCAATGTGACAGGCTTGCTGTCACCGGTAGCGGAATCACCCTTTACCCATGGATCCGCCTTTGTTACTTTGAGGTCAACAAAATTTGGCAGTGTAATTCCTATGGGTGTGCTGCCAAAAAATAGGATATCAACTTCAAGGTTATCTATAAGGTAATTCTTTGCGTCACCTACCTGACTGTCAGTCAGCATTGTCTGCTCAAAATTCTCAAGATCCATGAAAAAGACTTCGTTATCCTGGCTGTAGAGATACTGCATCTTCCTCTGCTCCAGATTTGCGGGATCGAATGTATCACCTGATCGATATGTCCTGTCAAGTATAACGCCTGTTATCATATTTCGAAGTTTACACCGGTATAAGGCCTGCCCCTTGCCCGGTTTGCTGAACTGGAAGTCAATGATTACATAGGGTTCATTATCGATCTGAAGCTTCAATCCTTTGCGAAGATCACTTTTCGTATACATCTTGATGTCCTTTTCATGCTTAAAATTTTTAATCGAAAAAATCACTTAAAAATATACAACTGGCTTAAATCCGTCCGGATGGATGCAGGTCGCGGTATGGCGTACAACGTCCGGCAGGCTCTTAGATGCAGGGAATATAGGGAAGAGAATGTGCCGTGTCAAGATGAAACTGTAAAAAGAAGACTTTCATCGATATCAATCTTGCTTAATCAACTTGTGTGAGCATCATGATCCGGTAACCCTTCGAGGATAAAAATCTGGATATGTCTTCGGGCAGGCTCAAGGGTGTTGCGAATATTGTTTTTGCCTCATTGTCAATAAAAGTGATTCCCGGGATCTTTAAATATATGTTATTTTCACCATATCTGTTGGCGGCTGTTAACTCAATCGAGGGTGAATCATACTTAATCCCCAGAAAATCAAGGGTCTTTTTGACGAGATTGGAAGGATTATCTCCTGTGGACAATTGTAACACTCCATACTGATTCTCTTTTAATAGACTGATAATTTCTGTTCCAAGTCCGCTTGTATCGATAATGAGGGTCTTTTCACCGATATCCATAAGATAGTCCGCCTCTATTATCAGCCTGAAATCTTCCTGCTTGCTCTGATACAGGGGGATCTCAATGTCGGTTTTATAGCGCAGACCCTGGAGATCTATCAAGGTCTCGACGATGGACTTG
This sequence comes from Deltaproteobacteria bacterium, assembly GCA_016932235.1. The sequence continues at coordinate 4,752 of JAFGDF010000224.1, forward strand.
CTATCAGGGGCATAAAAAATGTCAACCGCTTCTTCCCGATCGGAATAAGATTGCTTTACAGGATATTCAATGACCTTAACATCAAGCCCTTCCAAGAAATCTATTATCGAACGGGGAATCCTCGATCTCTCTTCCATGATATTAATAACTCTGAACCCGGTTCTTGCAGCAGGCTGATCGTATTCCACCATAACTGTCCAGTCGGCGTTTATCCTTATGTTAATATCACCTTTGATCTCAACCGATTCCCCTGACCTGTAAACTTTCCGGTAGCCGCAGTTGGATATAATATCGTCAAAAGACTGCCGAAAATCATTTTTCTTGTTGAGATGAACGATACGATAATTGTCCCAGTTTGATTTGATAAGACCGGAAATCCTCTCCGGAAGATCGCTGTTTATATCAACTATTATCTTATTCCCATTCACGAGATTTATAACCGGATAAGAATCAGCGTTCAGGCTTATCTGTCCTCCGGTCTTTAAAGGGATAAAGTGTTTTCCTGAACCGATCCACTCTTCTCCCAGCAGGGTGAATATCTCCTCGAGTTTGCCGGCCATCTCTTTCAAGTCTTCGGTTCCGGCAGTTTCTTCCTGTCCGTAAACAGGTGGAGGTTTGATCGGCATCCTTACCACCTTCGGAGAATATATAGGAAGCCTGACACTCTGTCCTGGATAGATTTTATCCAGGTTCTTGAGGTCAGGATTCAGATCTTTCAATACCTCAAGATACTCATTGTATAAATGCTTCCGCGGTATGTCATAGAGATTATTCACAACCTTAATCAGACTGTCGCCGGGCCTGACAATATAGTTCCTGATATCCTTATCCTTGAGTTCTTCAATACTCAGAGGGATTGAAGCGCCTTTCCTTGCTGAGGAAGGAGTTCCCGCTCCTGGAGAGATCTGAAGGGGAATGATGATATTCTGTCCGGGATGTATCAGGTCTATGTCCTCAAGGGATCCGTTAAGTTTCTTGAGAACAGCGATTAAGTCGTATAGGTCACTTTTTTCCAGCAATCCCCTTTCTCTGAAGATCTGCCATATATGATCTCCTTCCCGAACCGTATAAGTTTCCGTCAGGACTTTCCTGTCTTCAACCTCAAAAACTTCTTTATCAAGCTCCGCTGTCTGGACAAAATCCATCGAATAGGTTTCTTCCAGACTTTCCTGCGCCGCAGATGAACCGGCGAATAAAACAAAAACCGCGAGTATCAGCAGGCAACACACCTTTTCTATTGGAGATGTTGAATTTCCCAATCTTTCCCTCAATGTACAAATATTTAATACATACTAGATAGTTCGTTTAATTATTGTCAATATCTTTCTAATTTTAAACAAATATTATACTATATATTGATAAAATATCAAATTGTCATACATTATATGGTATTTTTCCCTTTACAAACACCTTGAGAAATGATAAATATTTCATTACCTTTAACACGAAAATAAATGCTAACAATGTCGGACTATAATGCAACATTATGTCTAAAGACCGCGGCCTTAGGAGCCCTTTTTACGTGCGAACTCGTTCCTGGCGAGTTTTACGCATACTGCCTTACGAGGCGGGCGGCGGGCCATCTCAGTTTTGTAATGAATGATTAAGATGGAACGACCGGAGAAGATTTCCGCCCGCTCTCCGAGGCGTAGGCTCTACGAGCCGGAGGCCTGGCAAGCACCTTACGCCATGAGTTTGCCACCCGGGTCTTCGCCGTAAAAAGGGCTCCCAAGGCCACGTCTCTGAGACTACATGGCGCTATTTTCATGCATTGTGGAGGCCCAGAGGGCCATGAGTGTTTAATAGGGAAATGGAGGCGATTATGAAGATTAAAAGACTTACCGTAAATGGATTTAAATCTTTTATGGATAAGGTTGATATACCTTTTCCAATGGGCATTAGCGCCGTGGTGGGGCCGAACGGATGCGGAAAGAGTAATATCGTGGATGCCATACGATGGGCCATGGGTGAACAGAGTGCCAAGCAGCTCAGGGGCCGCAACATGGAAGATGTAATATTCAACGGTGCCGGGAATAACAATCCCCTGGGTATGGCGGAAGTAACAATCGTGCTGGAAAACGGCGACGGCTCTTTTCCCATGGAATATATGGGTGAAAATGAGATTGCGATCACCAGACGGCTTTATCGTTCAGGGGAAAGCGAATATCTTATCAACAGTGTGCCATGCAGGCTCAAAGACATCCAGGAAATTTTCATGGACACGGGACTCGGAAATAGGGCCTACTCCATTATCGGGCAGGGCATGATCGGCTCCATTGTTGAGCAGAAACCCGAAGAGACCAGGGTAATGCTGGAAGAAGCAGCCGGTATCACGAGGTATAAAAGAAAGGAGGCGGAATCCCAGAGAAAACTCGAGCTGACTAAAAGAAACCTTAATCGCGTTGAAGATATTCTGGTTGAAGTTCAAAGCCAGATGAGATCTTTAAAAAGGCAGTCGGCAAAAGCGAAACGCTATAAGGCTCTGGGTGAAGAGATTCAAAGGTTGGAGTTGGTGATTAATTCCAATACCTATGTCGAGTTAATGGAAAACTCCGGGAAAAGTAAAAAAATAATTGACGAACTTATTCAAACAGAAGTGGAGATGACGACAGACCTCTCCAGGCTCCATGCCCTTATCGAAAAAATGAACCTTGAGCTGGAAGAGAAAAATTACGAAATATCAAAGCTGAGGAGCAGGCACATCAGCCTGAAGGATGATTTCAGTAAAAAAGAAACCGCCCTCGAAGCTGTCGCCAATGAAAAACGCATGCAAAAGGAGATGGAAGCCCGCTTAAACAGGGAAGTAGAGGATATAAGCCGGAGAATCCTTTCACTGGGAGAGGAAAAAACCCTTCTCACGGAAAAAAAGGATAAATTAAATAAGGCCTCTCTGGAAAAGGGGAATGAAATCTCTGTCATGGAAGAGAGGCTCGAAGGCCGAAAAAGACTTTTAAACGAAGCAAAACAAGAATATGAAAGGGTCCGTAACAGGGTAAGCTCGGATATTAACAGGGAAATAGGCCTTAATAAGGAATCGGGTTATATAAGTAACAGGATCGGAGAAATTAGCGATAGTAAAGCCAGGCTTGAAACAGAAAAGGAGAGTGTCTCGGAAAAGATCGAAAAACTCATCGGGGCATCGGCTAAAAAGAATGAAACAAGACAGGCGCTTTCCGATAAACTGGCTGATATAGACAGAGACATCCTTGAAACCAAACAGGCATGTGAGGAGATGGAAAGAGTTGAAAAGAATAATGAGACAGATTTAAAGGCAGTGGAGGCTGAACTAACAATATGTAATACCAGGTTATCCGGCCTGCGCTCTCTCTCGGAAAATTTTGAGGGATACAAAGTCGGGGTGCGAACTATCATGAAGGCTAACGACCTTAGAGCGCGAAGTCAGGGACGGATACTCGGCCTCGTCGCGGATGTCATCCAGGTCGAACCAAAATACGAACAGGCGGTCGAAACCGTCTTGGCCGATAAACTCCAGTATATCATCGTTGAGGATCTGGATGACGGAAGGGAATCCATTGAATACCTGAAAAGAAAAGAAAAGGGCCGGAGCAGTTTCATACCCCTGAATTGCCTCAACGGTTCTTTAAATAATGGAAACATGAACGGATTTCCCCTGCTCAGGGAGCTCGTCAATGTGCCCGATAAATACAGGCATCTTGTTGATACACTCCTTGGAGACGCCGCCCTTGCATCTAACCTGGATGAAGCCATAAACGCCTGGAAAACCAACGGCAAGGAATATTCCCTGGTTACGCCCGAGGGTGATATTATCGACCGTAGAGGTATTCTGAGCGGAGGCAAACTCTCCAGCGGCAGCCACGGCCTTCTTTCAAGAAAGAGGGAAATCAGGGAGCTAACGGAAAGATCAGCCGGGTATGAGGAGACACTGAAGGAATACCTTGCCAGGCGGGAAAGCATCCGGCATGAAATCGAGGGGAAAAAGCTGGCAATTGGCGCTCTTGAAAAAGAAAAATGGGATTCCCACGAGAAGATCAACGAACTCGACAAACTGATATTCCAGATAGGTCATGAACTGGACCAACTTGAAAAACTGTCAGAGAAGATCAACCAAGAACTTGAAGTTAGAAGCAATGAGCATGAAAGGCACAGGGATGAGTTAAAAAGGATAGAAATTGAATTACGGCAGTGCGAGGAAAAAAAGAGGACGGAGGAGGAATTCCTTCTCAGGAAAGGGGTGGAGGTAAAAGAAACGGAAGAGGAGTATGATAAAATTCGAAATGAGTTCGAAAAATTAAAAATGGAATTCAGTCTCGCCCGCGAAGAGGAAAGAGGTCTGATAAGAGAGATCGAAAGGATTGATGACTTTGTGGAAGAATCCAGGGGAAGATCGAAAAGGATAAACCTTGAGATACTTGAAGGTCATGAAAAAGATAAGGTCCTTACCGAAAAAGAGGAAACTCTTCGGGAAGATATCAAAATCTTCTACACTAAACTGAAACAGGCGGAAGAAGCGGTCAACCAAGTCGAGCAGGATCGAAATAATTTCCAGGCCCAAATCCGGGAAGAAGAAAAGAAAAGCGGCGATCTAAGGGAAAAACTGGACCAGATCAAGGAAAAGATCACACTGGCCAGGATGGAGCAATCAGAAATCGGGTTTAAAATCAACAATCTGGCTGAAATAATCAAAGACAGATTCAATCTTGATCTTTTTACGATATACAGGGATTTTCTTGAAGAAAATTTTTCTGAAACTGACACCAGGGGTAAATTGGAACATCAGAAGATACTCAGAGAAAGGCTTGGTGAAGTCAACCTTATGGCCATACAGGAGCATGAGGCACTTAAAGAGAGGCACGATTTTATTCAAACACAGAGAGAGGACCTTCTTAAATCAATTGATTCAATAGCTCAGGCAATAAGAAAGATAAACAGGACCTGCCTTGATAGATTTATGGAAACATTCAAAGAAGCCGACAACAAGATAAAGCAGGTCTTCCCTATCCTCTTTAATGGTGGTTCAGCGGGCCTGAAACTGACCGACGAGTCAAGGCCGTTGGAAAGCGGCGTCCTGGTAGAGGTACGTCCCCCCGGTAAAAAGCTCAGCCATATGGGCCTTCTGTCAGGAGGTGAAAAGGCCCTTGTCGCTATGTCACTTCTTTTTGCAATATACCTGATCAAGCCCAGCCCCTTCTGCCTGCTCGATGAAGTGGACGCGCCGCTCGATGAAGCGAATATAGATAGGTTCAATAACCTGCTGAGCGAGATTAAAAAATATTCCCAGATCCTCATGGTGACACATAACAGGAGGACCATGGAGATAGTTGACAGCCTGTATGGTGTTACGATGGAAAGGGCAGGGATCTCAAAAATGGTAGCAGTGGAACTCAACCAAGACAGGCAGAATTGATCTTCTGAAATGATAAAAATCTTCAATAAAAAGGAAAACAAAGAGAATAATTCAGGGTTTTTCAATAAGCTGAAAAAAGGTCTTTCAAAAACAAGGTCCGGTTTCACAAGCCGCTTGGATTCCCTGCTCCTGGGAAAAAAAGAGATAGATGAAGATATCCTGGACGAACTCGAGGAGATTCTCTTCACATCGGATCTGGGAGTTACCGCCACCCGCGAACTCATTGAACTTGTGCGTGAAAAAGTTGCCAGAAGAGAGTTGAAAAATCCCGAAAGTCTTAGGGCCGCCCTCAAGGAAAGCATTATAAATTTCCTGAATGTTCCTGAACAAAAAGTTAAAGAACCCCGCCCCGGTGAGCCATATATTGTTATGATAATAGGAGTCAACGGAGTTGGAAAAACCACCACGATAGGTAAAGTTGCAAACTACTATAGGGAACAGGGTAAAAAAGTGATGATGGTTGCCGCTGACACCTTCAGGGCCGCCGCGATAGAGCAACTGGTTATCTGGGGTGAGAGAACAGGGTCCGACGTAATAAGGCAGAAGCACGGTTCGGATCCTTCCGCTGTTGTTTTCGACGCAATCACATCCGCTGTCTCAAGAAAGACCGACCTTGTCCTGATCGATACCGCCGGCAGGCTTCATACCAAACAAAACCTGATGGGTGAACTGAAAAAAATTCGCGATGTTGCCGGTAAAAAAATACCGGGTTCCCCGCATCAGGTGTGGCTTGTACTTGATGCCACGACAGGTCAGAACGCCATCTCCCAGGCGGACATATTCCACAAAGCCCTCGGAGTTACCGACATAATACTCACAAAACTGGACGGAACAGCCAAGGGCGGGATCGTGATCGGTATATCCCACCAGTTGGGACTGCCGATTAAATTCATCGGTATCGGTGAAAAGATCAATGACATCAGGCCGTTTGATCCCGTTGATTTCGTCAATGCGATATTTGAATAGATTTTTCTATAAGCAGAAAAAATCCGGATAACATGGCAGATGCGCGTTTTCAGGCAGCCTCACAACCCCCTCATCCATTCCGGCCTTAAGGAAGTCTCACCTTTGATAGCGCTGTCGATATAATTCAGCGCCTCCTCCTTTCCTCTCGGTAGCCTCGCTTTAACCGGCAGGTAGTTGGAAGCATGATTGGAAAAGAAGAGCCCTCTGCTCAGGTTCGTATGGAATATCATCTCCCTGAGCTCTTTTAAAAGCTCTTTCTGATCGATAATCTTAAACTTGCCTTCGCGGTAATCATTGTAGAGAGGTGATCCGGGGATGAGCATAACCGTCAATGCGCCGACATAATTGGGATCCATTCGACTCAGGACTTCGCCAGTCGCCCTCGCGTGTCTCAATGACCTTTCCCTTTGAGCTATGCCCAGCAATACGGTCACAGAAAGCTTGATGCCTGCATCCCTTATTCTCCTCCCCATATCAACAAGGTTTTGAGCGCTCGTACCCTTGTTGATCTCTCTCAATATCTCATCGTCTCCACTTTCAACCCCGAGATAAACGATCCCAAGCCCCTTTTCTCTAAGTTCATTCAGTTCTTCCGGCGACTTCATCTTAATGCTTTTGGCATTTGCGTATGTACCAACCCTTTTTACCCAAGGAAGGTGTTCCCTTATACTGTCCAGTATCCACACAAGCCTCTTCTGGGGTATAATAAGCGCGTCGCCGTCCATTAAAAAAACACGGTCCTGCTGTTTCATTGTTTTTGAGGCATAAAGGATGTCACTCATTATGATATCATCCTTTTTTATGGTGAACCGCTTATCTTTGTAGGACCCGCAGAATGTGCATTTGTTATGGGAACACCCCAAAGTAACCTGTAGCAGGATACTGTATGCTTCGCTTGGCGGTCTTATGCAGTAGCCTTCATAATGCATTCCATCGCTTTCAATAAATCTATTCATTCAAATCCTTTCCGTGTAATCTATAATGTGTCACTTTCCTGTGTGAAAAACAATCATCAACAACCCCAGTATCATGAATGTTATGCCGGCCCCGATTTTAATGAAATTAGCCGGGATATATCTGCTGATCACCGATCCAAGGAGAACCGCTATTAAAGAGGCAAGAATCAGCGCTCCCGCTGAACCGAGGAAAACAGACAACTTTGAATCACAATCGGCTGCAAAACATAAAGTCGCCAGCTGAGTCTTATCCCCCAGCTCCGCAAGAAATATCATTGAAAAGGTTGTAATCAATACTTTAATGTCCATAAAAAGCCTCCCGGGAGCCTTTCGGACCTCATCCGAAGTGCTCCAAATATGATTTAGATTTTATTCGGTTCTTGCCTACAGGCATATTTGATAACATTCATCAGAACCGGGGATTTTAAAAAATATCATTTCCGTGCATACAATGTAAACACTATTTGACCGTTTAACAGGTTGGCGGCAATGTAGCCGCCTTCACATGAGACCACGAGCCTGCCCCTGGATGAATACGCAAATGCGAATAGATTATGGAACAGGCATGTCACTGCCGGCCAAATCATGCGGCTGGATTTAGTTTGACATAAAATGAGAAAAACTATATTCAATCCTTGAGTAATTTTCCAAGAAATTTATTATCGTCTATTAAGTTATAAACATTTTTTAAAAAAAGGCGGTATCATTATGGATGGATTAAAGTACAAACATCTTTTTGAGCCTATTCAACTGGGTACGGTATTGTTTCGTAACAGGATCTTTTCAGCCCCCCAGGATTATCCTGGATTGACCCATGACAGATTCTTAACCGAAGAAGCGGCATATTTCTATGAAAGAAAGGCTATGGGTGGTTTTGCCTCAGTCTGTGTCGGCGACATGATGATTGACTCCAAGATAGACTCGGGCCGCAGCCATCCGTTTCAGATGAGAGGGAATGACGTGCTTGGTAAAGTCAATCTTACCCGGGTAAGCACTGCCATTGCACGCCATGGAGCCGTAGCGGCTATTGAGCTCAACCGCGCTGGCCTGATCGCCAATCCCTTCCTGATGCCGGGAAACAAAGGTGTCGTATATGGCCTTGTTGAAGGCTTTCGTAAGGATGGTGTTGAAATCCGTGCCATGAATGACGAACAAATCGAAGACCTTATCTCAGCTTACGCTGATGCAGCCGTTTTTGCCAGACAGTGCGGTTACGGCATGATCATGTTGCACGGCGGACACGGCTGGCAGATGCACCAGTTCATATCACCACGCGATAATAAACGTACGGATAAATGGGGAGGTTCAACTGAAAACAGATTGCGTTTTCCGCTGGCCGTAATCGAAGCGATCCGAAAGAGAATTGGCCATGCTGTTCCAATAGAATTTCGTATTAGCGGCACGGAAAGCCTTTCTGACGGTTACGGAATCGATGAGGGTGTCAGGATTGCCCAGACTTTGGACGGGAAAGTGGATATAATCCATGTTTCCGCTGGTCATCATGAAGATGATGCCGCATTCATGGTTTCGCATCCGCCTTTGTTCCAGCCAGACGGGCCAAACGTGAAGTATGCCGCGGAAATCAAAAAATATGTTAAAACTCCCGTTGCCACTGTTGGGGCTCTGACAAATCCTGAGATGATGGAAGAAATCATCGCTTCCGGTAAGGCCGATATTGTTGTCCTTGCCCGACAGACCCTGGCCGATCCTGATCTGCCTATTAAGGCGCGGATGGGCCTTGACGATGAAATTACCCCATGCACGCGTTGTTTTAATTGTTTTAACAACAGTGCTATCGGAGGCGTTTTTTACTGCGCTGTCAATCCTGAAGTAGGCCGCGAAACCTCCAGCATGAATACAACACCTCCTCGACACAAGAAGTCGGTTCTTGTTGCCGGTGGTGGTATAGGCGGAATGCAGGCGGCCTTAACAGCAGCACAACGCGGACACAAGGTCACTCTCTGTGAAAAAACAGACAGGTTAGGCGGAGTTTTGTTATGTGAAGAAAATGTTCCTTTCAAGTCAAATCTATCTGTCTATCTGAAACGCCAGGTGTTGAAGGTGTCTCGTGCTCCGATTGAAGTTCATTTTCATACGAAGGTTACTCCTGAGATAGCCGAATCCTTCCGACCCGATGTTATCATCGCTGCAATGGGTGCCCAGCCTGCGGTTCCTAAATTAAAGGGTATCGACGGGAAAAATGTCGCCGGCGCAGTGGACGTTTATTATAATCCTGAACTTGCGGGGGGAAATGCCGTTATCCTGGGGGGTGGGATTGTAGGCCTTGAGCTTGGCGTTTTCCTTGCACAAAAAGGTCGTAACATAACGATCATTGAAATACTCGACAGGACAATCGCCTCGCCGCCTCCGGTTGAAGGGACATCTAACCGTATGAGCGGGCTTATAGAGACTCCTCTGGGATACCCTCTTTATCATGGCGTCGCGTTAAAGGAGGAGATAAAAAAACTTCCTAACATGGAGATATGTGTGTCTACCAAGTCTCTTGAAATCACGGATAGTGGTTTGATTGTGGAAGATGGAAATGGTGTAAGAACGATTGAAGCCGATACCCTAATCTATGCTATTGGGCAGAAGCCTTTGCGTGAGGAAGCTTATGCGCTTTCTCCCTGCGCGCCTGAATTCTATCAGATTGGTGACTGTGTAATACCTAATAACATATACGCGGCAACATCTGTTGCATATCAGATAGCAATGGATATCGGCAGATTTTAATCCGGAAAGGACATTAAGACAGAACTTTAATCCCCCATTTCAGCCATATAATCATCATACATTGCTTCAAGAGCCAATTTATGCTTGGCCTCCTCCTGGCAAAGCATCTTAAATAATTTCCGGGAATTTTCTGAGTCAGAATTTTCAAGGAGCTGATTATACAAGGCCAGAGACTTTTCCTCTCTCTTCATAGCCAGGATTAAAAGCTCATTATATGGCATGCCTGGGCTGTATTCTATTTCCACCAGATAATCACTGCGTTTTAGATCAGTAATCCATTTAAACTCATAATCATCGAGGTTCACCCCGGTTTTACCAGCCTTAAAATCTTCCAGGAGTTTCTGGTGCTTTCTTTCTTCTGCGGCAAATTCAAGAAGCATATCCTTCTTCCCAGACATGTATTCCTCTTTGCTTGCCGATTCATAAAATTCCGCGGCCTCTATTTCCCTGTCAATTGCAAAATCAAGAATCTCGGTAATATCCTGAAACATCACAGTGCCTCCTTCAGTAGTTATTTTAATCGGGATGGGAAGGCTCTTACGGGCTTTCCGTCTCACCTTACCAGGCATACGGGTTCGTACCATGGTGGTTCCATAAAGTTGAATTTACAGTTTAATCAATCATAGAAGCCTCATATTGTCAAAATGTTTATTTCGCCGCGTGATCTGACGAATTCTGGACCGAAATCTTTTCATTCGTATGATACACAGCCTATGCCCTCTGCCGACTGACGCACTTTTCAATATTTCCCCTTTTCCTTCTTTTTTTCAAGCTTCTCTCTTTTTTTCTCCTTTGGCGTTTTTTTTGCGGATTTTTTTATTTCCTTTTTCGTGTCTCTTGCCTTTCCCATGAGCTACCTCCTCGATATAAAAAGGTTAGGTGCATTTACACAGCCGCTCATATGTGAATTCCACAACATATCCCAAATTAACCTGCATTTTTACTGTCCCTGATATCTTTCAATCTCAAGATTCTTTCTTCAAAGGAGACGGTCTGAGATAGGCGCTCCAGTAACCCATCCCGACAAAGAGAGCGCCACCGATGATATTGCCTATTGTAACGGGCAGAAGATTCTTTAGCAGGAAGTTCCCCCAACCGAGCACATCAATATTAAGAACTTGAGTCACATCCAACCCTGCCCAGGTTTTGAGAAAAATTCCCGTGGGGATAAAATACATATTGGCAATGCAGTGCTCAAAGCCAATGGCGACAAATCCCATAATAGGGAAAAATATGGCAAAAATCTTTCCAATCGTCTGCCGCGCCGCTAGGGCCATCCATACAGCCAGACACACAAGCCAGTTACAACCGATCCCGCGAACAAGGGCCTCCCAAAAACCAAGAGACACTTTATTAAGGGCAATGCCAATGGCGGCATTACCCAGGGCTCCGTTTCCGGTCTTCCACAGGCCTGCGAGATAGAATATCAATGCCAATAGAATCGATCCTACAAAATTGGCGATATAGACAAGCACCCACCTTTTCGTCATTTTACCAAATGTGATATCCCCTGTCATTACACTAGATATCATAAGATTATTTCCTGTGAAAAGCTCCGCCCCTGCTATGACAACCAGAATCAGGCCAAGGCTAAAGGCCGCTCCGGACATAAATTTTGTGAACCCAATACCCATCTTTGCGGCCAGGTCAAATGTTACCGTGGTTGAAAGCAGTCCACCGAAACCGATGTAGGATCCGGCAAGAATCCCCAAGATAAATACGCTGAGCCATGGTGATGTCGTTTTTCCTACGCCCACGGTTGAAGCAACAGTCTCTGCAATGGTCTTGGGTGCCTTATCTTCAACGGCAGGTAAAGGGAATTGGAGCCCTTTTACAATCTGCTCGAATCTGCCTATAACTTTCTTTTCCTGGCTCAGTTTATTCTGCATCGCTCTCTTGACGGTTCCGGATATCTCCTCGGGTGTAAAAGGCTTGGCCACATAATCCATCGCCCCCAGTTTCATCGCTTCAGTAGCCCTACCGACTGAAGGAAAACCGCTGATCATGACCACAGCCGACTCAGGCGTCCGCTGTTCCAATTCCTTAACAACATCCATTCCATCGAATCCCGGCATCTTCCAGTCGCAAAGGATAATATCAAATTTTGAATCCGAAGCGAGTTTCAGACCCTCCTGAGGAATGGTGGTAGTGACGACCTCGAAACCTTCCGATTTAAATATCTTGCGACAAGACTCTAAAACCAATTCTTCATCATCAATAACAAGCATTTTGGGGATCATAGCATTACCTCCTTTTTAATGAAAACTTTCTTACCATAAACCTTCACTTTTCGCTGATCACTTCCTGGATCACTTCAACAAGTTCATCAGGAGTGAAAGGTTTGGCGATAACCTGTATAGCTCCTTTTTTAACCGACTCCGAAATAACCTCCTGCGTCATGTAGCCGCTCATGATTACGATAGGTATCTTCGGAAATCTTTCCTTAAGTTCACCCATGAGAGATATCCCATCGCGGTCGGGCATCTTTACATCCATAAGAAGGATATCCGGGGTTTGGGTCTCAAGGACCTTCAAGGCAGAATCCGCTGATTTTGCTAATACCACATCGAAACCCGAGGCAGTAAGTATTAGTTTACAGCTGTCAAGGATAATCTTTTCATCATCTACAACAAGTATTTTCATTGAATTGAACTTCGACCTTCTATTGGAACCCATATGAAAAAGGCGCTTCCCTTGTCAATCTCACTCTTGACTTTAATCGTTCCCCCGTGTCTCTGCACAATACCTAAGCTGACAGACAGGCCGAGTCCCGTCCCCTTTCCCTCATCTTTTGTTGAAAAAAAGGGATCGAATATCCTGTCAAGGATCTGTGGTGTCATGCCACAACCTGTATCCTCGATGACGATTTCAACACCCCTCCGCCTCTCTTCACTGGTTGATAGACTGACCCCTGTTGATATTGTAATCTCTCCCCCCTCTTCGGTCGCGTCAAGGGCGTTCAACAGGATGTTCAGTATAACGCTTTGAAACTGGCTGCGATCAAGGGTAACAGTAGGCAGATCTGTGCCCTCATCAAACCTTATATTGACACCTTTTACAAGTGCCTGTTTTTCTATCAGTGAAATCGCGGATTTTGCGAGTATATTTATATCAATTGATTCTCGGTTGATCTCTGTCTGACGGGAAAAATCAAGGAGATCTTTAACAATCTTTCTGACACGGTCTGTCGCGTCTGCGATTGTTTTGAGATCATCTCTGACATCATCACTGATATCTTCTCTTCTCAGTAGCATATGGGTATAAGTTAATACACCTGTTAGAGGATTATTTACCTCATGCGCCACACCTGCCGCGAGTCTTCCAATGCTGGCTTGTTTCTCCGACTGTATAAGTTTGCTTTCACTGGAGGCCCTTCTGCGACCCATCGCGGCGACCATCTCCTTAAAGGCCCTCTGCAAGACACCAATCTCATCGTTTGACATAGGACCGATATCGGGCGTCAGACTGCCTTCTGAAACCTGCTTGCTTGCCCTTATCAAATGCTTGATCGGTTTTGTGATCTTATGTGATACAAAATAGCCTAACCCCGTAGCCAACAGCATCCCCGCGACAGTAACGAGGATAAATAAAAGCAATGTGTTTCGCCGTATATCAACATATTTTTCTTCCAGAACACCGACGCCAAGAATGCCTATTCTCTTTCCATAAAGATCCACGATAGGCTCATAGGAAGTAATATACCACTCGCTCAGAACGCACGCGCGCTGTATCCACGTTTCACCTTTCTGGAGGACATGTTCTTTAACATCTGATGAAACCCTTGTTCCGATGGCCGGATCTCCGTTCTGATAGAGGACATTCGTCGATATCCGGACGTCATTCATGAAAATAGTGATTCGTCCTATACTTCGACCCTTATATGTCTCATTTAGGAAAACGGTGTCTTTAACAATATCGATGATCGCGGGATTCCGGTTAAGAAGAATACCTCCATAAAGAACACCGAGGAATTCTCCGCCATGGATCACCGGAACTCCTACCGATAGCGCCATCCCGTATGTTTCTTCCATACCGAGTGTCGGAACGACATTATCCGTGGTTTCTAAAGGAATTCTCGCCTGATCGGCCAGATCAGGGGCTTCACCGGCAAGAAATTCTTTGCTCAGCAATAATGTTCCAGCCACGGGGGCCTTCCGTTCCAAGACCAGGGCTGCAATAGGGTTCAAAGGCTGAGGTTTTTTACGAGGGATAGGATCTGACCCTATCCTGCAGACTGTTTCTCCTTTACTGTCCGTCAGACCGGCAAAGTCAAGCTCTGCAGATTTGGCCGCTCTTTCAAGGTGTAATGCCGGGTCCTCCGCGCTCAAGTGGTTGAAAGATCCCGTAAATCTAAACCCAAGGGCGGCAATCTTAAGCGCGAGTTTTATGGATTTGATACGGTTCAGATATATTTCTCTTGTGGCGTTTAGATTTAGTTGAACACGGGCTGTCGCCTCCCCTATGACATGTTTATCCAGGAGTCGCCAGCCGATAAAAAGGGAAACTGTGCCCACCAAAAGAGTGACACCCAAAAAACTTACAATAAGTTTTGACCTGGTTGAATGAAACATCTGCTATCGCATCTTCATCCCTGAATTATCAAAAAAAACGATTCTCAGTATTTCTGATCATCAAGAGGACCTTTCACATCAAACAATGACCGGTTTTCCACGATAATAATGAGCAAAAGTTATGCCACATAAGGATCCATTCTCCTGTTGTTTAACTTTCTGATTTAAAAAGAATTATTTAATAGCCTTTGTATTTTTCATAAAATACAAAATAGAAATGTCAAAAATTTTAACATATTGTAAAAAACTATTGAGCACTTAATATCTTATTTGAAATCAGCTTTTAAGCATATTGATTTCCTCTTTCGGACCATTTTGAGAACAACAATAACACAAGCATGGCCCGTTATTTTTTTATAACTTAAGCCGGTCTTGTCCGGTTAGGAAATTGCTGTTGATGAAAAAATCCGGGCCTGATGGCTATGACCCCCGGATCTTCTGTTTCATAGCGGTTCACCGGGCTTTATGGAACCTTCCAGCCAAGCCTTGCCTGCAATATCGCATGTCCATCCGCCGAGAAAATGTAAAATATTTACTCCCCGGTTGAAACCTTCTCGGCTTGCTTCGATAAATTTATCAGCCGGTCCCTGAAACCAGGTAGCCGTCATCCATCCGTCAGGATGCCAGACCGTTGCAAAACGTTCCCAATCTCCGGCATCGCGCCATAAGACCCAGTTCTCTACTATCTCGCGTATCGCCGCCTTGTCGGCTCACATTATCTTGATTTTACTGGTTTCGATCATAATATTCTCCATATTTATTTAAATAGGTTATATAATGATTTTATGTCGGCAACATAACAAACAGACAGGTCGAAGGCAAATCATTATTACTGGCCCTTTTCGATCCTGTCGCCTATAAAATCTACAGGAAGGAGGAGATCGGGAATGCCTGGATTTGGATACGCAGGAGAAATACTGGAGGTCGATTTATCCGACGGGTATATAAAAAGAACTGCCTCGGCAGATTACACGGACGCGTTTCTGGGTGGAAAGGGACTGGCAACCGGACTTTACTGGGAAAAGGTCCCGCCTACAGCAGGCGTCTTCGATCCGGAGAACTGCCTGATCTTCGCCAGTGGGCCTGTGGCCGGATTTTCCGGTTTTGCCGGTTCGAGGTGGAACGTATGTGGAAAATCTCCTGCCGCCAAGATGGATATGTTTTCATACTCAAACCTGGGAGGAAAATGGGGCACGGCGCTCAAATATTCCGGGTACGACGCCCTCGCCATCAGAGGCATAGCACATAAACCAGCTTACATTCTCATAGATAACGGCGCTGTTATTATCAAAGATGCCTCCAGGCTCTGGGGTAAATCAACTTTTGACACCGTCGAGAGCCTGAAGGCTGATCTGGGCAAGGGGATTAGCATTCTAACCATCGGGCCGGCGGGTGAAAAGCTCGTAACCTTTGCAAATGTCATCAGCGATGACATAGCCTCTGGATCAGGGGGTCTCGGGGCTATCATGGGATCAAAGATGCTCAAGGCAATAGCTGTGGCCGGGCGGAAAAAACCAGTGGCTGCTGACAGGGAAAGGCTCGGCAATGCGGCTGCCCGCGTCATGCATATGAAAAAAGATTCCGTCACCAGGGACAGGCCTTGGACAGTACCGGGTCTGACAAGACAACACATCTGCTTCGGATGCGGAATAGGTTGCGACAGGCTTAAATACAGGGGAGAAAACGGGCGGACCTTCAAGGCCCTCTGTCAGGCATCAGATTTTTATATGGGAATGGCAAGATCTTATTATGGTGAATGTCGCAGGGAGCATCTTTGGGCCGCGAGTTTGTGCGACGGTTACGGGCTTGACAGCGTCGTGCTCCAGCCGATCATTGAATTGCTCATGGCCTGCCACAGGGAAGGTCTTCTGAGCGATGAGGAAAGCGGCCTGCCACTGTCCAGAATAGGCAGTATCGAATTTATTGAGGCCCTGACTGAAAAAATAGCCAATAGAGACGGCTTCGGAGATATCCTTGCAATGGGAACGATAAAGACCGCGAAGTCTATCGGGAGAGAGGCGGAAGCGATGCTGAGCGATTTTATCGCTACCCGCGCGGGCGAGACAAAAGACTATGATCCGAGGATAATAATGACTACGTCTCTTTTATATGCAACCGAACCCAGGCGACCCATACAGCAGTTGCATGAGATATCAAGGGTTTTAGTGAGGTGGCTCAGTTGGGTGAATGGCGAAAAGATTGCGATTTTTACAAGCGATAACCTGCGCCGTCTCGCGGAGATATACTGGGGTGGTGCCGTCGCGGCCGATTTCAGTACGACGGAGGGAAAGGCCTTAGCCGCGAAAAAAATACAGGACAGAGCTTATGTGAAGGAAAGCCTCGTGCTTTGTGATCGCACATGGGCCGACTTTTCCAGCGGTAAAATAAGAGACAATAGATTGGAAAGCGCAATTGTATCAGCTATCACGGGTAAAGACCTGGACGAGACAGAATTGTGTAGAATAGGCGAAAGAATCTTCAACCTTCAAAGGGCCATTTTACTCCGGGAAGGTTGGGAAGGGCGAAAAGATGACAGGATATTGGATTACTTTCATGAAAAGCCTGTCAGAAAAGGCGAGGTCTTCTTTAATGAGGAAGGGCTTGTTCCCGGAAAAGACGGGCAGGTAATATCGAGGATCGGAAAAATCCTCAACAGAGAGGAGTTTGATGACATGAAGAGCGAATATTACAAACTGCGTGGATGGGATGTTGGAAGCGGACTTCCCAAAAAGGCAGGCCTCAAAGAGCTCGGCTTAAGTGAAGTAGCAGATGATCTGTGTGCGAGAGGTCTGCTTAAATGAAGCAACTACGAAGTTCTATCAGACTCTTTCCGCCGGCTCCTTTGATACCTGTTCACGGCATTTATGTGCTCTCTCAGGCTGGAGGAAAAATAGTGAGATCCGTCATTTTTTGATACAAAATAGAAATAATCGATTTCGGCGGGATAAAGAACCGCCTTGATGGCTTCTATCCCGGGATTTGCTATGGGTCCGGGGGGAAGCCCCCTGATAATATATGTATTATACGGAGTAGGCACTTCGAGATCCTTCCTCGTGAGGTTGCCGTTAAAATTTTCAATCCCGTAAATAACAGTTGGATCGCTTTCAAGTCTCATATTTTTTTTCAACCTGTTAAGAAACACGCCGGCTATCAATGCCCTTTCATCAGCCCTGCCGGTCTCCTTCTCAACAATTGATGCCAGTGTTACCACTTCTTCGACAGTCATTTCCAGCTCCCTTAACCTGTGCTCGAAAGGCGCCACAACCGTCTTAAAACGATTCACCATAGCATCTATTATTGATTCAGCCGAAAGCCCTTTGCCGAATTGATATGTATCCGGGTACAAAAAACCTTCGAGTGATGAGCTTCTAAAACCGTATTTGAGTATTAAATCCCTATTTGACGCGAGAGCCAGGAACTGCCGCTTATCAGCCATACCCTTCTGTTCCAGGATTTCAGCAATCTGTTTGTTTGAATATCCTTCGGGAATGGTAACAGGATGGGTTATAATTTCTCCCCTGGTCAATATTTCAAGTATCCTCATTGGAGCCATATCGGAACCGAGACGGTATTCTCCCGCCTTTATTTTCCTGCTGTAACCCATTATCTTGCCCCAAATCATAAAAAGCGATTTGCTTGATATAATATTCCTTTCTTCAAGTTCGATTGCTACCGCCCTTAGGCCCAGTCCTTCTCTGACGGTAATGAACTGTTCCGGGGCGTTTCTCTCATATGGGCTGAGAAAAAAAAGGCCGAAACCCAGGATCAGAGATACCAGGACAAGAAAGAA
Source organism: Deltaproteobacteria bacterium (assembly GCA_016932235.1). Next base: position 23,154 of record JAFGDF010000224.1, read on the forward strand.
CAGGATGGCGACAGCAATAATAGTTTTTTTGCTTGAATGATTAGACATGTTAAACACTCATGGCCCTCTGGGCCTCCACAATGCATGAAAATAGCACCATGTGGTCTCGGGGCCGTGGCCTGGGGATCCCTTTTACGGCGAAGACCCAGGTAGCAAGATAATAGCGCAAGGTGCATGCCAGGCGGGCGGAATCCTTCTCGGTTGTTCAACCTTAACCTGGTCCTGACGACGACTGAGATGACCCGCCGCCCGCCTCGTAAGGCAGTTTGCGTAAAACTAGCCAGGAACGAGTTCGCTCGTAAAAAGGGATCCCCAAGCCACGGTCTTTAGAGAAAACGCTGAATTATATACCGATATTATTAAACTTTATTTTCGTGTTAAAAGTCTAATATTTTACCGGTATGAAGTCAAATTAACGATTTTATATTGACCCGGCCCGGAAAATGTTATTTCATCGGTTTATTTACAGTCATCCGGTATTTTTCTTCAACCGCGATTTCCCAACCGGACAAGGCTGATTCGGGATCAAAACTTGCCATATTTCATAATCGGATTGTCAAATAAATCCGATTACTTTCTGGAGAGACAGTCATCTTGGAACAGGGAAACAAAATAACCTTTTCAGACGGCAGGCTGATCGTGCCCGCCAGGCCCATAATACCTTTTATCGAAGGGGACGGAACCGGCCCTGATATCTGGAAAGCTGCAAGACCGGTTATTGAACGTTCAGTGGAAATGAGCTGGCATGGTGAACGTCATATTATCTGGATGGAGATCCTGGCAGGAGAAAAGGCTGCTAAAGAAACCGGGCAATCACTTCCCCCGGAGACAATTGATTTACTGAGGGAATACAGAATCGGGATCAAAGGCCCCTTGACAACTCCGGTTGGTGGAGGTTTCAGGAGCCTTAACGTGGCGTTGAGAAAATTGTTGGATCTGTACGCCTGCGTCAGACCGGTTCGGTACTTCAATGCCGTTCCAAGTCCGGTAAAAGAGCCCTGGAAAGTGAATATGGTACTGTTCCGTGAAAACACCGAAGACGTATACGCCGGATTTGAACTTGAATCAGGCCTCCCTGAGACCCGGCGTCTGATTGAATTTTTGGAAAAGGAATATGCTTGGCAAATTCAACCTGATTCCGGTATAGGAGTTAAACCGATAAGCAGATACGCCAGCAGAAGGTTAATAAAGGCGGCCATTGAGTTCGCTATTGCTAACTCCCGGAAAAATATTACCCTGGTCCACAAGGGGAATATACAGAAATTTACGGAAGGGGCATTTAAAAAATGGGGATATGAACTTGTCAGGGAGGCATATCCCCGGGAATTGATAATACAGGATGACCTTGATGGAGAAGAAACTGTCCCGGACGGCAGGATATTGGTAAAGGACTGCATTGCGGATATCTTTTTTCAAAATACCCTTATAAGGCCTCAGGATTTCGACGTCATCGCGACAATGAACCTGAATGGAGACTATATCTCAGATGCCCTTGCCGCGCAGGTCGGTGGTATTGGGATGGCTCCGGGCGGCAATATCAATTTCCAGCACGGGTATGCGCTATTTGAAGCGACACATGGTACAGCGCCAAAATATGCCGGACTCGATAAAGTCAATCCGTCATCCATGATCCTCAGCGGTGCGATGATGCTTGACCATATAGGCTGGCCTGAAGCGGCGAGAAAGATTGAAAAAGCCCTTGAAAGGACAGTCGCGTCAAAAAAAGTGACCTATGATCTGGCCAGGCTTATGAGCGGCGCTGAAGAGGTAACCTGTTCAGGCTTTGCTGAACTCATCTGTGAAAATATGGTATGAGAGTATGATAAACAGCCTGAAGTCAATCGGTATTTCCGTCAGTGAATGATACAAGTTCTGCGACAAAATTCCCGACCATCACCCTGCTCTTTATTCTTACGGGGATATGTCTATCGTCCGCGGTAACCCACATCTGCAGTCTGGCGTTGTTACTCTTGTTGAATACACCGCCGACCTCTTCAATCTCAGGTTCTACAAGGTAAGTGTCGTAGGATTGGTTTGCAACCTCAATCATCTCCCTCCTGATAACACGTGCCGTCCCAATAATGCACTTTTTACCATCCGTTACTGGGGCCTTTATCTCAACAATTTCATCAAGCCGATGCAACCTGAAAAAGTAGAAGACCGATAGCGGGTCGAAAGTGCCGGGTAATACCGAAACCGGATCAATCTTTTCTCCAAAAATGGAATATTGTGCCTCTTTTACTGTCCAATCGAAGCTTACGGTAACCTTCTTTTTTGTTTTTCCATCATGCTGTTTTTTATAAAGGATTGCATGGGTCATATCCGCCCTGGCGAACGAATCGATCCTGTCTCGAACCTTGTATATTTTATCGATATAGTCATTAGTCCTTGCTGTGTAAACAAAATGAAACGCATCCTCCCCGTCGATCTTCTCTATGGGAAGCACACTGAATTCCGCTGTTCCGGCCGGGATAAACGCCCATTTGACTTGAAACTCCATCTTTTCTCCGGGCTTGAAAGGGATACCGTTTTCCGCGGCCCGGAGAACTGTATTAAAAAAAAATAATCCGCCGAATACTATGACAAGGAGGACCCTTCCATTATTAAATCTCTTCATATTTTTGATATTGATGAAAGAAAAGCATCTACTCCGAAATATGACAGGTATCGCACTCTCTGTAGGCAATACTCTTTTCTCCAAAAATTTCCATTTCCTTGTGGCAGATCTTACAATTCACATGATAGGCTTTCTGCAAATTTGAAACTGATCCACTGGAGGTTATTGGATCGTGACACTCTGCGCATCTCGTGGTAGTATCGCTCCACGGCGCCCAGATATTCTCACCATCTTGAAATTCATGGTGACACTGCCAGCAACTAACTTCATAATCTTGGGCATGCATTTTATGTTCAAAAATAACAGGGCCCTTCCTGTCTTTTCTGTAGCCTTCATTGTCAATATTTATAACATCCAGATCTTCCGTCGCACCTCCCGGATCAACAAAAAATCCGGCTGATAGGCAAACAAGGATAACTAAAAAGAATTTCAAGAAAGCGCCTGCTTTTCCATAAATCTGCATATTTTATCCCCTTTAATATTAATCTAATAAAGATTCCATATGTCAGTTATTATGATTATTATAAAGTCTTTTATTAGTCAATAATCTTAAGCACTCCCCTTTAAAAAATTCGGTCTGATCCGTTTCTCTCCGCACGGCACGATAAATCCCGATTTCTTGTCCAAACACACCAGCGTCATATTCAGTTTTGAGGCCAGTTCCACAGCCATTGATGTGGGATTCGTTATACTGATCAAAATCGGAATCCCCGCGCGCGCAGCTTTCTTAATCGTCTCAAAGCTGATCCTGGAGGAAAGCACAGCCAGATATGTATCATATATCCTATTCCTCAGAAACAGAGTCCCGATTGCCTTGTCCATGGCGTTATGCCGGCCCACATCCTCCGCCTTTACAATGATATGAAATCTCGAATCAAAAAGCATAACGGCATGTGTTCCCCTCGTCCGAATATAATGTTCCTGATGCTTTAAAAATTTTTCAACACACTCCATCACCTGTCTGTAGGTTACGGCTGATTCTTCTTTAAAAATATTCAGATTATCGACTAAATCCTTTATCATGTTCTTACCGCATATCCCGCAGGCGGTCTGGCCAAGAAAGATTCCCCTGTCAAGCTTTTCCGAGACCAACTTGTTTCTCCCGTTCTTCAAATTGACCGAAACGCGGTTCTTATCAAGTTCGCTGTCAAACTCAATGGCAGCGATATCTTCAGGAACTTCAACAAGTCCTTCAGCCAGACAGAGGCCTGCAGCATGCGCTATCTCATCTCCAGGGGTCCTCATGACAATGGAATATGGCTTGTCTTTCATGCATATCAACAGTGGCTCCTCGCGCACAAAATCCTGCGCATATCTTTTCACTGAACTGTCTTCATATCGCGCCAGATGGTATGTCTGAAAAATATCTGTATCTCTGTCCATTCCTTATCTCTTCTTCAAATACAGGTCATATAGTCGATAGATGACTCAGTGGGATATACTCTCTTCAATAACCCCGCCGCCAAGAAGTGTATCTCCGGAATAGAACACAACTGACTGACCCGGAGTTACTGAAAGTTGCGGCTCGTTAAATATTACAGACACCCTATTTTCATCATATGCCGCGACGATGGCATCGGCCTCTCTGTGCCTGTAACGGATTTTGGCCTTAACACTATATGACCCTTCCAGGCGATCCATTATTATCCAATTAACATTTCGGGCTATGAGACCCTTTGAAAGAAGTTCTTCCCTCCTCCCCACTGTCACTCTATTATTGGACGCATTCAAGCCGATCACATAAAGAGGCCTTGATGAAGCGATACCTATCCTTTTTCGCTGACCAATAGTAAAATGAATAATCCCGCGATGTTTTCCAAGGACGCGCCCCTGAGTGTCGACGATCTCGCCTTCCGCTGATTCATCTCCCGTGAAAAGACGTGAATAGTTTCCATCACCGATAAAATCCTGGCTTTCGGCCCTATTATATGTACTAAGCCGGTAGGATAGCGCCATTTCCCTCACGACCTGTTTATTGTATTCTCCCAGGGGGAATAATGCCCGCGCAAGCTGCCGCTGAGAAAGAGAATAGAGGAAATAACTCTGGTCCTTTTCGCGGAACTTCCCTCTCTTTAGAAGATAGCGTCCCTTTTTCTTATCAATGCGCGCATAATGGCCGGTGGAGAAAAGATCAAATTCAATACCGGACTCCAGCGCCTTATCCAGAAAAAAGCCGAATTTTATCTTTTCATTACATACAATACATGGGTTTGGAGTGCGTCCTGCGAGATAATCCCTTCTGAAATATTCTATGACATATTCCCTGAACTCATTTCTCAAATCAACAGGATAATACTTTATGCCGAGACTCTTACAGATATCCGAGACGGCCTCGATATTCTTTTCTTCCCCAGGGCCATAACACGAATGTCTGGATGGCCCTTCCGCAAAAACCGGGCCATCATACTTGACCATCGTTATTCCAATTACCTCATAACCCTGTTCCAGGAGTATCGCAGCCGTAACCGATGAATCGATACCACCGCTTAAGCCCACTGCCACCTTCTGCTTTTTTCTTGTCATTGATTTTATTGAATGCCCTGCAATAATTAAGGAAACTTATTCTTGTATCATATAGGATATAAGGAGCAATTTTGTCAACAAAGGAAAAACAGGGTATGCAAGTCGGGACCGGACGTTTTGAAAAATGCGAGGAGCATGCCGGATAAAGCCCGGCAGTCTCCTGATGAGATTTAGATTTTATTCTGATTCATCCTTGTCCGGTTAGGAAATTGCAGTTGAAGAAAAACACCGGATGACTGTCATTACACCGATGAAATAACAACAACTCGATATCCGGTTGTCGGAATCGCGGTATGGGGAACTCTTTTTATCGGCGAAAACCTTGGAAGCAGGATTATTGAGCAAGGTGCATGCCAGGCCTCCGGCTCGTAGAGCCTACGCCTCGGAGAGCGGGCGGAATGCATCTCGATTGTTCAACCTAATTTGGCCTTGACAGCGACTGAGATGACCCGTTGCCCGCCCCGTAAGGCATTATGCGATAAACAAAGCCAGGAACGAGTTCTACCGAAAAAAGAGGTTAAAAAGAAATTTGTGATAAGTTATATAGATTTTTTCTCTATAGAAAAAATCTGTTCACAAAATAAAAAACACAAAAATATTATTAGATATAATTCGTTGTTCCATATCCCCCATCAGAGTGCTATATATATCTTCGTGTTTATTTGCCTTGACACATAAGGCTAATCTTTCTATATTCAGGCCATGAAAGAACGAGTTCCTATCCTTTCTTCCTTCCGGATTATGGTTTGATGAGACAGAAAATCCGATGAAGAAGAAAAAAGTAATTAAATCAACCTGATTAATCAAAGGAAAGGAGGTTTTTATGTTTAAGAAAAGGTGTGTCATGAGCAGGAGTTTTTTTGGGAGGACTGTATTACTGATCGTATTCTTTGCCACAGCCATATTTTTAATCACGGGCAGTGCCTGGGCCGAGTCAGTCTATAAATGGAAACTTCAGCCCTACTTGCCTGAAACTGACCCCAGTGTCAGTAAGAATGTGGATCAACTGATCAAGATGATTGATACAAATACAGATGGCAGGGTAAAGATCTCCAAATTCCCCGCCAATTCCATCTGCCCTGGTGGTGAGGTTTTGAACGCCGTTGGAACAGGGATTCTTGATATGGCGGTCAGTATTGGCGGATACAATGCCGGAGCCATCCCCGCAGCGGCCGTGGAAGACGGGCTTCCTCTTCAATGGTCGAGTCTCAGACAAATGACAGAGATCCTTTGGGATTATGGGCTTGAGGATCTTATGAGGGGTGAATACAAGAAACAGGGAGTATATCTCCTTGGACTGTACGAAGCTGGAGGGACAGGTGCCCAGATATTCACAAGAGACCCTGTTAAATCCCTTGCGGAGCTGAAAGGGAAAAAGATCAGGACCTGGGGACATTTTCT
>JAFGDF010000225.1 GCA_016932235.1 Deltaproteobacteria bacterium
AAGATATTCAAAAAAATGGCTACGGGTATATTTTTCCACTATCAGCGGGGAGAAAGGCTTAAGGATTTCCCAGAAGCTCTGGGTTCACTCCTTGCTAAAAAAAACGTCCTGTTTTATGACGCCCTCTATCCCTTAAAACCGATATCATCTCTTGAACTCCCCCCGGTCCCTTATGAATGCATAAAAAGAGTGCACACAGCCGATATGATTGAAAGGGTAAAAGCTGCCGGTGATTACGAGGGAGCTGTTTATTCTGCGGCAGGAACATTTTTTGCTGCCATGAAAATCGCATCCGGAGAACTGACCAATGCCTTTGTATTTACCGGCTTCGGCGACCACCATGCGGGAGGTTCTTTTTATGGCGGAGGGTGCTATTTCAATGGCGCGGCAATCGCCATCCGTGAACTACAGACAAAACGCCTTATGAAAAAATTCGCCATCATTGACACTGACGCTCACCACGGAAACGGCACATGGGATCTATTCAAAGATAATATGGATGTCCTGTACTTATGTCTTTGCAACTCGCCATTTAAGGAAGGTGGCGTTAATATTAATATTGAGATACCCCTGAGGACCAGCGATAAAGAGTACCTCCGGATAGCGGAAACCGCCTTTCAAAAATGGATCATGGAATTCAAACCGGAGTGCATTTTTTGGAATTGGGGGTATGATGGAACCATCGGAGAATACGGCGATCTGGGTCTTACGCCTGCTGTACATAAGAGACTGGCAAGGCTCCTGAAAAACATTGCCGGAAATGTTTGCGCAGGCCGTTTAATTACCATCCTTTGCGGCGGACACGGCAGGAAGATGGCCTCCAATCTGATTCCAGGGATTATCGAGGTCCTGTCCGATGACATCCCGGTTTGATTTTCAAACAGAGGCTTTCTATGCGTCAGGCCTTTCAGGTAAAGCCCTGATCAAGAGTAGCGTTTCCGAACTGGACTCTCTGGCCGGCAAGTTCATATCTTTACACGATATGAATACCCGGCCCCTTGAAAAAGCTCGGCTTCTTTTTCATTGGCTATGGAGAGACAGACCGGGGCGCTATGAGCGTCAGGGAAGGTTCCGCTTGCATCATGTCATAAAGGCACAGGTGAATTATCAAGCCCCCTCAGTAGGAAACTGCCTCGGGCTCACCCTTCTGTATCACTTTCTTCTTATTAGAATTGGAATCTCTCCACAGGCGATATATCTGGAGAACGCCTTTGAACAGGGACCACACATACTCACTCATCTGGAAATAAATCAAACATGCCTGGATGTTGAAAACATTTTCCCCAACGGATTCGACTATAAGGCACACCTGAATGCCCCATCCAGAACAATATGGGGAGACAGGGAGATCGTGGGAGAGATCTATCACAGCGTGGGAAACGAGCTTTTTGAACAAGGAGACTTTCAGGGTGCATTGCGTAATTACACAACGGCGTTGAAAATGAATCCGCGGCATGAAAGGTTGATATTGAACAGGGAAATACTGATGGCCCGAATAATGGAGGGTAACTGATCCTCGCTGCCCTTATGATATACTGAGTCGATTCGATGTGCCGCGACTTTTACCGACAGGCAGGAGATAGGATCACATATCCGTTTATCCGTGGAAACTGAAAAATATCTTTTCTTTTCCCGCAAGCCGATGTATGATATATATAATTCATGATTTGCTCCCACCCTTTAAAACAGTAAATACACATCTCCGGCGACACTGTTATATAAAATATAAGTTATCGTAAAGCTGCATTAGTTGGCCTTAAACCAATATATGCCCATGGCGGATAGAGGGTGCTCAAATAATGGATAAAAGCGATAATCATAATCCGCTGAAAACAACCAAAGATCCCTGGTCGTGTTCTCCTTCCGATGATGATCATTCCCTTAGCCGGAAAAAAATTGAAAAGACAATTCATTTTGAGAAATTAATTGTCGAATTCGCGTCCCATCTCGCCAGTTTGTCAATCAGCGATTTTGATCAGGAACTTTATACTTGGCTGGAACGTTTCGCCCATTTTTTTGAAGTCGATGGGATTATTATTTTAGAGATATCGAAGGATGGTAAATTCTTCCGTTTAATTCAACCATATACCAGGCCTGGAATAGAACTGACCCACCAAACATCGGACTGGACACCTTTCCTGGGTTTTCAATATCCTGCTATGAGGGAAAATAGAGCCATAGTAACACGAATACCGGATGACTTGCCTCAGTGGTTTCCACTCAATTCAAGAATCATCAGAGATGGAGCTAAATCCTTTGTTTCAGTCCCGCTCTCTTTTCAAGATACAACAGTGGGAAACGTATTTTTTGCCACTTTTAGATACGAAAGGACATGGTCCGACGATATCGTCCGCCGTGTCAGCCTGATAGCTGAGATCATAGCCAATTTTCTATTTCGCAGAAGGGCGCAGACCGCCCTGGAAGAGGAAATCGGTCAGCGAAAACTGATCGAAAATGAATATGCCCGGATATTACAGATCGCGAATATCGGATTCTGTGTTTTAGACCCGGACAACAATATTACAGAAGTAAACGACGAATTTTGCCGGATGCTGGGATATAGCCGTGAAGAACTGTGTTCCATGAATCTGGCGGAAATAGATACACATCATAGCCCTGAAGAACTATTACATTTTAAAATTGAACATTCGAAAAGGGAAGTATCGTTTCACCGTATTCAAACTCAGCATCGCTGCAAAGACGGCAGCATCATTGATCTCGAAATCAGCTCTACCGTTGGAACGAAAGAAGACATCAGTTTTGCGTTCTGCAGGGATATCACGGAGCTGAGACGCGCCAGACTGGAACTGGAGGATAGGCTTCTTTTCGAAGAGCTTGTCTCGGAATTTTCAGCGGCCATAATAAATATCGATACGACTGACATGAGAAAATCCATAGGCCCGTGGGTGGAAAAGCTCGCTCAGTTTCTTGAAGTTGATCGGTGTGACATTTCTGAATACATCCAGGATTTTTCCCGAATCAGGATACTCCATTCATATTCCAACCCCCGGCTTAATATTACGCCCAAAGAGAATGAAATACGTCCGACTTTCGGCATGTACAACTACTTTAAACGCGACGAGATCTTCAAGATAGATCGCATCCCGGATGATTTTCCCGAAGATGTTGATCAGTCCGTTCGGAATGATTTGATCAGGAGCGGCACCAGATCTATGCTCTCCCTACCGTTGAAAACCGGCGGCCTTATCTTCGGGGTCATAGTCTTTTCTTCTTATACAACGGAAAAGGCGTGGTCCAAAAACATTGTCCGGAGATTAATTCTCCTGACCGAGATCATATCCAACGCGATCATGCGTGACCGATTGCACAGGGAACTTACGGAATACAAGCAAGACCTTGAAAAACTTGTAAAAAAGCGCACCGCAGAATTAAAGGAGGCTCAGCAAATCCTGCTTAAAAACGAACGAATGGCCGCGCTGGGTAAGCTGACAGCGGTCGTAAGCCATGAATTGAGAAACCCGCTGGGAACCATTCGTGCTTCGCTGTATTCAATTGGCCAACATCAGCATCCAGGAAATAACAGGATTGAGAAGGCCCTCGCAAGGGCTGATAGGAGTATTAAGCGATGCGATAACATAATAGAAGAATTGCTCAATTATGCCCGTATCCAAGAGCTTGAACCTGAGAAAATCTCCATCGATACATGGTTGCAGGAACTGCTTGATGAGGAACCGGTTCCCGATGGAATACGGTTGGACACGGAACTCAAGTCCGGCGAAACCGTGAACCTTGACAGCGAAAGGTTCAGGCGTTGCGTAATCAATCTTTTAGCGAACGCCTATCAGGCCGTTGAGAAGAAGGACACTAAAGATGCGCCCGGATTGGTGAAGATAATTACGAGGAGCGACGGGAGTATCCTGGAGTTATCTATTATTGACAACGGAACCGGATTTGGTCCTGAAGAGCAGGACAAAATTTTTGAACCTTTATACAGTACCAAGAGTTTCGGAGTCGGTCTGGGGATTCCCATAGCACAAAAAATAGTGGAACTGCATGGTGGCAAGTTATCCATTAAGGGCGCCCCGGGCATGGGCGCCCAGGTAAAGATCATCTTACCTCTATCGAAGAATAAGAGGGCTTAAAAAAGCGCGGAAGGAACGCGTCAAGACTCATTTATTTTGCTGATTGGGGAATGATATGAAAAAAGTAAGGATAGCTATTGTTGATGACGATAGAGACTTCGCTGAAAGCATGGCCGATGTCTTTGAATTTAAAGGACATACCTGTGAACTGTTCCTGAGCGGTGAAGAGGCCGTCAGAGAGATCCTGGAACAAGACTTTGATATAGTCTTCATGGATGTAAAACTGCCCGGTAAAAACGGTGTGGAATGCCTCCTTCAGATCCGGGATAACAAACCCGGCCTTAAGGTGATCATGATGACCGGATTCGGTTTGGAAGGGCTTTTAAATGAGGCCATACAGAATGGCGCGTCCGGGGTTCTCCATAAACCGCTTGATATTGATAGCGTCATTCGTTTAATAGCGCAGATCCATCCTGAGAAGGTACTTATAGCCGATGATGACCCGGACTTTGTGAACAACCTTGAAGAAATACTGGAAGAAGCCGGTTTTTCGGTAATAAAAGCGGATAACGGTCGAAAAGTCCTTGAAAAGGTTCGCAAGGGAGACGTGGATATTCTGATCCTGGACTTACGGATGCCCGTCCTGAATGGATTCGATACGTTTCTTGCGCTGCATAATGAGGGTCACTCCATCCCGACCTTTATTGTGACCGCTTTCGCGAAAGAGGAAACCGGGACACTGGATATGCTCCAATCCCTGAGCGTGACCGGGATCCTTACCAAACCTTTTGACCCGGAATGCCTGCTCGATGGCATCCGCAATCTCACCGGAGAAACGGAAAGGAGATAAAATGAGCCCCGAAAGCAGATCCGAAAAGAAGAATTCGCCGCACCGCGGCCGTGTCCTGCTCGTTGATGATGACATTGATTTTGCGGAAAGCCTTGCCGATATCCTGGAGACCCACAATTATTCCTGCTCCATCGCCCATAACCAAAAGATGGCGCTGGAACTTGTTGAATCAGAGCATCCTAACGTATCCCTTATTGATATCCGCCTTAAAAGCAGCAGTGGCATTGATCTCATCAGACGGATGAAAGAGATCAAGCCCGATCTTATATATATTATGGTCACAGCCTTCGCGGCCCTGGATACCGCCATTAACTCCATCCAGGAGGGGGCCTATGATTATCTTAGAAAACCCATAGAAATCAATGACCTGATCGCTACCCTGGACCGCTGTTTTGAGAAGTTGCGACTCCAGCGTGAAAAAGAGGCTGTAGAACAATCCCTCAAGGAGAGAAACCTTGAGCTTGAAAAGGTAAACAAACGCCTTATGGCTGAGTCTCAACGTTCCTCGGATGCCTTTGAAAGACTCAGACAAAATGAAAGCAAATATCGAAACCTATTTGAAAGCGCTCCGATCGGCCTCATTGAAGCGGATCTTTCGGAAGTTGGCCCTTTCATAGCCTCGTCGCCGTTGAAGGACAGATCGGATTTGAAATATGTTAATGATGATCCTGATATACTCCGCGATATCGCAGGAAAAATCCGAATTAGACATGTTAACGAGGCAGCCTTAAGGATATTTGAAACCGCCGATAAAAAAAAGCTTGATGAAGCTTTGATAAATCTCTTGGCTTCCGACAACTTCCTTCTTTTATGGGAATCATTAACGGCGATGAGAAAAGGCGAGTCTTTCTTCGAGGGAGAAACATTCTATCAGACCATTAGCGGAAAAGAGATCCAAATCCTTGCCAAAATCGTTTTCCCCAAGGATAATACAGAGGAAGGTGCCCTTATAAGTATCCTTGATATCACCGGACATAAAAGGGCATTGGATGATTTGGAGGAAGAAAAGGATAAATTTAAAACGCTTGTGGACGATGTACCGCTGGGGATTTCTATTTTTGATAAAGAAAGAAATTTCAAATACTTAAATCCAACATGGGTAGATATATTCGGACACGATATTGAGGCCTGCCCTACTCTAGAGGAATGGATGAGGGAAACTTTCCCCAACCCTTCCCAAAGACAGGATATGCTTAATGATATCCTTAATGAAAGGGAGAGCCCTAGGACAGACGCACGGAGTGGACAAAAGTATTCCAGGACCTACAGTGTTAAATGCAAAGACGGTTCCAGTAAAACGGTACAATTTCGGACTTTGCTTCTGAAGACAGGCGATTTTTTGGTGCTTAGCGAAGATGTTACCCATCAAACAAAGCTGGAGGGCCAATTCAATCAGGCGCAAAAAATGGAGGCGGTCGGCACTCTTGCAGGAGGCATAGCTCACGACTTCAACAATCTTCTTCAGGCCATCCAGGGGTATTCTCAGCTCCTTCTGATTGACAAGCCGCAAAACGATCCTGAATCGGCCAAGTTAAGGGAGATCCTGAAAGCCTCGGAAAGGGCCAACGAACTCACAAAGCAACTCCTGACCTTCAGCCGCAAGGTTGAAAGCAAGCTCAGGCCGTTAAATCTGAACCAGATAATTAAACAAGTTCATGATTTTCTTCACAGAACCATCCCTAAGATGATCAGTATAGAGCTGCTTCTGGAAAATGATCTTCACGTAATAAACGCGGATCCGGTACAAATGGAGCAGGTAATAATAAACATGGCCATAAACGCCAGGGATGCCATGCCGGAGGGAGGCAGACTTATTTTTAAGACGGCAAACAGGTATTTCGATGAAGATTACTGCGCTGATCATCTGGGAACCACACCAGGTGATTACATTGAATTGATTGTATCCGACACAGGTCCTGGTCTGGATATGGATGTCATAGACCATATTTTTGAACCGTTCTTCACTACCAAAGGACCCGGGAAAGGAACCGGCCTTGGTCTTTCCATGGCCTACGGGATCATAAAAAACCATAACGGACATATTGAATGCTCAAGCCTGAAGGGTGAGGGAACAACCTTCAGAATCCTCCTTCCCGCTATTGAAAAAATAAGCGGCGAGATTGAAAAAAAGGCTGAAGAAATCATTCCGCCCGGCGGGGCTGAGACCCTGCTGCTGGTGGACGATGAACCTTTGCTGCGCGAAATCGGAAATGATATGCTTTCAAAATTCGGGTACAAGGTTTTGACAGCCCGTGACGGTGAAACCGCTCTGGAAATTTTTCAGGAAAAAAGAGCTGAGATCTCCATCGTAATTCTTGATCTTATCATGCCCGGTATGGGTGGTAAACGCTGCATGGATGAGCTGCTTAAAATCGATTCCAACGTAAAAATCATCATCTCCAGCGGTTACTCCAGCGATGAAAGATCGTCAGGAATCATGAACACGCATGCGAAAGGTATTATTAATAAGCCTTATAATATCACCGAGATGTTAAGCGTGATTCGCAGGATACTGGACGATTAAATCTCGCTGGTAAAATTGGGATCATCAGGCGAAATTCATCAAAAAATATTTTCTTACCTCAATCCTTCCTTTATGGCAGGCTTTCAGACAATCAACCAAAATCCACCATCAAATCTAAGACAATATAGTAATGGTGCCGGATTTTGGCGTAACCCCGGCCACCAGCGAGGTGCCAGATGCAAGCGATGCCGCCGGGCGCAAAAAAAGCCCGGATTGAACGATAAGGAAACTTTATTTCTTATTCACAATGGGCCTTAAGGCTGTTATTGAATATGGATTCCGCGATCCAGTCGCGGAATGACAGGTGAAAAGAAAGAATTTGTCATTCTGCGGCATGACCGCAGAATCCAGTTTTTTGGCACACAAGCCCTGTAATGAAGTGAAGTTGCATACGAGGCGCCAAGGAGCGACGACTGAGGCGTATAAGTAATACACCCGCTTCCAGCCCGGAGGCCTCCAGGCCGGAGAGCAAGGAGGAGCGATCGCAGGCAAGACAGCCCTTCGACTTCACTCAGGGCCATGAGCCTGTCGAATGGCAGATGGCGCCTTGATGGTAAATCAGTGTCAAGATTGAATATTGACTTGAATACCGGTTTACGATAAACCTGTCCTTCACACAGGAGCCTGTCGGACTTTGTCCGACAGGCTCCTGAAAAGTTATTCAATGAATATCTTATTCTGATTAAATGATATAGGGTATAATATTATGTCAAAGAACGGTTAAGACATCCCATGCAACCTTCACTTGAAGGTTGATAAAAAACAACAAAATATTATTAGCAGTTTGTCGGGCAAAGTCCGACAAACTGCATAGCCTTGTTTAAATATGACGGGGAATTTTTATGAATGAATCAATTGCGGAAAGTTACCTGGAAGCCGGAATCGATGTTGAAAAAGACTGGACGAAAGGTTCAATCACTCGCAATCTCCTGCTGCTCTCCTGGCCTATGGTCCTTATGGAGGCCCTCTATATGGCGGGCCAGATCATCGACATGATCTGGGTCGGAAAACTTGGACCTTCCGCAATAGCCGGTGTCGGTATCGCCAATATATGCGTCCTTGTACTTATGTCAATGGACATAGGAATCATCATGGGAGTGAGGGCCCTTATAGCCCGTTCCACCGGTTCCGGTGATATGATGGTTTCGAACAATATCGCAGGTCAGGCAATCATCCTCGGGTGTGCCTGGGGCATAACCGTGGCCGTTATAGGTGTGCTCGCGGTTAAGGCGATATTCGGAATCTTCGGGGCTGAGACGGAAGTAACCAGGGAGGGGGTAGCTTACCTCCGTATAATATTGATAGGCTGGATCGCGATGATGGTGCTGGTAATGGGAATGTACTCCATCCAGGCCTCCGGCGATACGATGAAACCCATGATTATCGAATTTATTATCCGAATGATCCATATCGCTATCTGTCCATTCCTGGTACTCGGTTACTGGGTGTTTCCCCGCATGGGAGCGGCCGGCGCGGCATTGAGCAATGTTACCGCTCACAGCCTGGGGGCCGTGATCGTGCTCTGTTTATTGTTCAGCGGGCGAACCAGGCTGCGGCTTTCAATTAGCGATTTTTTCCCCAACCTGAATATCATCCGGCGCATACTGAGGATCGGTATTCCAGCCACGGTCATGCACATGCAGAAGTCCATCGGTGACATGGTCCTGGCATGGATCATTATCCCCTTCGGGACCCTTGCCGTGGCGGCTCACAGCCTTGTCTTAAGAGTGGAAATGCTTTTCATCGCCGTTGGAATAGGCCTTGGCGGAGGATCGGGGGTGCTGGCGGGATTGAATCTGGGAGCCCGTCATCCGGAAAGGGCCGAGAAAGGTGGCTGGCTGGCGGCCGGCATAATGGAGGCTTTTATGATTGCCTGCTGTTTTATCATTATGCTGAAGGCGGAGAATATCATAGGCATCTTTACCTCCGAACCTGATCTCATCGAGCTTGGAAGTATTTTCCTCAGGATAGCCATTGCCGGCTACGTTATGTTAGGCCTCGTCTTTGTCTTTCAGGACTGTATCGCCGGCATAGGCGACACCATCCCTACCATGATTGTAAGCATTGCCATGATATGGTTTATACAGCTGCCCCTCGCGTTTTTTCTGCCGGGAATTTTCGACCTTGGCGTATATGGGGTACGATGGGCTATTGTGGTGAGCATTATCGCCGGAGCTGTTTTCTATATCACCTATTTTATGCTCGGAAAATGGAAATTGAAAAGGGTGTAGGAGTCTGTCAGGGTTTGTCCCAAGGGCCTGCCTGAATTAGAAACATGCATCCTGATCATCCCGGTTTAGTGTCCCGCAACAGGAGGGTTGAAACCCCTCGCCTTTAGGCGAGTCGGGTTCCCTTTCAGTCCCGGCGCCGATATCAACCCCTGCTGCGGTTTCCATTTTCATCATTACAAAGCCCTTTTTTTCCTATCCTTTAACAGCTCAGCGTATGGTTGAACCCTTGTCCTGAGATACTCCGCCGTGTATTCACGATTGTCAATGTTATCAAACTCAATTGCCAGCACAGGAATACCCAGATCTCTTTCAATTACCTCCTTGGCTTTCCGAGGATAGATATTTTGAATACGGCACTTGACCAGAGCGGCAATAATCAATCCGTCTATATCCCATTCCTTGCAATAATCTTTCAACTGTTCTATCCATAGCGCGGCTGAAGCATGTGAACCTCCGGACAAAGTTTTGGCGGCAATCTCCTCCCATACGGACTCATATTCAACAGGCATACTTTCGGCTGAAGGAGTGAAACCATTGACAATCGAGGCTATGCCTGCCTCCTCAAGCACCTCGGTTACTGCGGGGTCACTGGAATGCGCGAATACATTAACAACCCTGGGTGCTCCCTTCTCCATAACGCCTATCCCTCGATCTACCCGGTCCTTGATCTCTTTATATAAAGTATTTACTGCTTCGACACCTTCTCTAACCGCTCTTCCTGAACAGGTCATGACTATTTCAAAAACATTCTGCCAGTCCTTCTCACTCATCGGCAGGGGGTCTGCTTTTGCCCTGAGCGGTATTAATTTATCAAAGGCAGATCTCAGCACGCTCCATTCCTCGTTTCCCCGTTCAATTATTTCATCGGTCAACTCCAGACCGACAACCTTCTTAACCACATTGGCAACATTTTTCAATTCCCGTGCGAGATAGGTTACGCGTCTTGGATCAGGATTCGGCCAATATGCCCCAAGTTCATCATTACAGCAATCCACATGGACCAGGGGAATACCATGCAGATATTGTAGCAGCTCATCAGTCTTCCCTGCCTGCTCACAGACCACACCCACTGCTGTCAATAGATCGGGCATTCCAACCATGCCCGCCATAATGCAGGCCATTCGTGCCTGTAAAAACGGGCAGTGAGCCTGTCCTGGAGGCAACCAGGATCTCTCGGCCATCTCCAGGATTGGACGCAATTTCCCGAAATATTGCCCGATGACTGTCATTATTATCGGTTCAGGCACCGCGCAATAAACCTTTTCCGACATTATTGCCAGAGAGCCTGTAATCTGACCCACGGGCGGAAACGAAGAATAGACAACCTTTTTCCCTTCTTCCTTGGCCAATGTCATATCGATAAATTCCTTTAGCCAGATACCACGTACCTTGCGCATACCGGTTAATTCCAGGTCAAAGAACCTCCGTATCCTCTCTTCAGCTCTTTTAACATCCTCATCTGTTATTCCCCAGATCTCAAAAGCCCTTTCTATTCTTGACTTCTCCTGCGCTATCTCTTCAGGCTCAAAGCCGCAGAGATCTAAAAGCTCCGAATACATATCTACCTTCCTTGTTTAATAATTTCGATAAATGTCTCTATACGGGTTCGCATCGGTCCGGTCTCAGCAATATCATAACCTGAACTGATCTTGAGCATGGGGATTCCCATCTCTTTTTTTAAAAATTCAGAGAAAAGAAGTCCTTCCCGATCGTAAGCATCTCGATACATCATCGAGTACCAAACTACACCGTCGACCCTGAATTCTCTCGCCAATTTTAAAAGGTAGTCGAACCTTTTTTTGATAACCCCGTGAAACATAGCCGGCGGAACTCTCCCATTAAGATAACCACGAGCCATTGATCTTATCAGGTCGCCATCAGTCTGGATTATATTCTGGTCTGGCCTGACTCCCTCACTGAATTCCTCAATCACAACACAGGCATCTGCCTCTTCCAGCATGTCAAGAACTTTATAATCTCCTTCAGCAATGGTAGATCCGACCAGCATGATTCTGGCGCCTTTGGGCTCAGGGGCGTTCTCTCCTTTTAATGCACTGGAAATATCTTCCAGAGCGGACAGGAGGACCTTTCTATCAGCGCGATAAGCAGCGTGATTAATCTTAATAAAGTCTTTGCCGCTGATAACCGGGGGATCCGATATCCTTGTGCGGCTTATCTCCTTTAACAAGATCCCTATTTTATTAGATAACTCAATTTCCTCTTTTAATCGCTCATGCTCAATTTCAACACCCGTCAATAATTCCAACTTTTCTTTGAGTAATTTTAATCCCTCCACATAATATTCCAGTCCATGATCAACGCCTACATACCTGGGAACGCCAAACTTAAATACCTCCACATCTGTATATAGCTCCCAGCTATCGGCTATGGCTGTTATATTTCTGTCGGTTATGGGAACAACAAGCAGATCCGGCAATTGATAAATCAGTTCTTCTCCCAAAACCCTGTAACCGATCTGGGCGCGGCAAAATGTGTCAAGCAAACGGAAAAGACATCTCTCCGAAGCGGTTACAGGCTCATGGTCACCACCGCGAATGAGCCCCACCGGTAAAGCGCCGCAGGCGTGCACTAAGTCCTCCGGCATATATCCGTTGGGCACATAGCCGACAATTTTAGCGCCCTTCTGCTTGAGATTCCTTAGCTCAATGGGTCTCTCTCTCACATGCGCCATCAACTTTTCCATCGCTTCCATAGATAAACTCTCCTTTTTTAATCAAAAATTCTTTTCATCCTTCTCTTCAGGGAATACCAGTCTGGAGTTGACTATGTCATATACCTGCGACAGTAAGTAGCCTATCTCTTCTTTTCTAAGTAGTGAAAAATTTTTCAAATGAGCATCCCCATTGCCGAGAATAAAAAACAGCAAAGCCCTTTCAAAAAGATTCACCAGATCCAGCACTGGAACATTTGAATATTTTTAATAAAATTTGCAATTCCTTCATAAGAACCTTCACATTTATCATAAGTTTAAAGGAGCAGTCTGCCGGACAAAGTCCGACAGACTGCTGGATATTGTAAAACAGCCTCCCGGCCTCCCTTTGAAAAGGAGTGATAACCACATTCTTCCCCCTTTGTAAAGGGGGAAGAGGGGGATTTTTAATGAATACGTCACCGAAATTGTGGTCCAGAGCACTTAGTGCTTCGGTTTGCAAATACGGTCACGTATTTTGGCGAATCGTAAAGGGTAAAATGCCTATTCAGCACTAAATTCTGAGTGAATAAAATCGCCATCGAACTTATAAATCGATGGAGTTAGCTAAATAATGATAGACATGTACCATCCAGACAGTTGCCAGGATGGGTACAAAAAGATTCAAGACAGGTAACAATGTCATTATTGTAATGACAAAACCACCGCCATAAACTGCCTTTTTATGCTGTTTCCCGATCTCCCTGGCCCGGGGC
Organism: Deltaproteobacteria bacterium; assembly: GCA_016932235.1. The sequence continues at coordinate 13,075 of JAFGDF010000225.1, forward strand.
TTCCCGACATGATAACCCGCAGCGCCCTCAAAAAATTCCCTGCCGAGAAGGTAGCTGTTCAGCAGGATCGCCATAATAAAACCTATCCCGATCAAGGAAAAGGGAAGCACTATAATATTAAGTAACAGGGCCCTGATCGTAAATTTAATATCATGCCATAATTCAGTCCAGAAATTCAGATCTTCACGATGAGCGGAATCAGGATAAAAACCGCGCTCGACACGCCGGATAACATTTTCCTGAAACAGGCCGCCTATTATTACCGTCAGGACCGGTAGCATAAACCAGCCGCCAATGCCAATAACAAGACCAACAGCCCAGTTTACAATACTGTCAAGCCAGCCACGTTCAATAACAACAAACCTGTCGGCTATCCATGTGATACCGGCTACCGCCCCGGCGATGACCACCAGGGCTATTAACGCGCATAAAAACATTAACCCGATGAGTCCTGCTTTTCTTACGGAAATTGCTGTTTTTACGAATGGGAACATGATCTTTTTCCCTTATTAGCCCCTCCAGGTCCTTATGGATCTTATCACCTGTAACGTGTTCGTATCCTTCATCAACAAATAATTCTATTACAGCCTGTTCGAGCTTTTCTTCGGTGAATTTCATTTGTTCATTACCTTGACTTGAGTAATTTGTCGGAAATTCCGACATACCAGTTTTTCGTCCAGTTCACCTTCATTGAAGGTGTTCATCCATTGTACATAGTAAGCAAACTTATCAATCTCTTTTATCTATGAAAGATCAATGTCCTGTTTGTCCGGTTTATGTCCTGTTTAAGGTATATATTTTTTTAGATTGAGCCCTCTATGAGCCATTTCTCATGTATTATTATCGGGTGAGTCATCTGAGTCATTTATTAGTCATTAAATCGGGACCAGAGTTGAGTCGTTTTAGTCATTACTGAATCATTTTTTCCTAATGCCTGTAGAAATCTATCAAATGTCAAGACGCGACCCCTTTGTTTTATTAGACCTTACTTTCAGGTTGCATTAAAATAGACAAGGCAGGGAAGTCAAGATTGGCTGTCACATTGCCGGATAAATCTTTCCTCAATAATCCGGCGAGATCACCTGAGAAGACGGTTGATATCAGCCTTCAGGAAAGAGGAGCGGACCGGCAAAGTATTGGCAGAGTTTGCGCCGATTAATATGCCGGGGAGGTGAATCCCCCTTACACAACATCCGCGGCACCGTCCCTTCTCTGCCGAACCTTATTTCTTCTCCAGAGTACGGCTATCACTATTATTGCCAGTCCGGCTCCGATGACATCCGTATTATGCTCAGGCAGTGCAAGCAGAAATCCGGCCGCAATAAGGAGCGGGCGCGCCACAGGACCGACCCTTCCTATCCCGACCAGATGATCCTCGATGCCCCCGGCAATCATCACTATCCCCAGTATGCATAGCATAAAAAGATATAACGTCTCAAGGATTGAGCCCTGCAGTATCAGTGCCGGGCTGTAAACAAAAAAGAAAGGGACAAAGTATATCACCACACCCAGGCGCATGCTTGTGAAAGCCGTCCTGAGCGGATTGGCGCCGGCCATGCTTGCCGCGACAAATGAACCCAGGGCAACCGGCGGGGTTATTCCCGCGAGGTTAACATAATATATAATGAACAGATGAACTGCCAGCACGTTCATGTTCCCTGCTTTAATGAGCGCCGGCACCAACGTTACCGCCAGAAAAATATAGGCCGGAACCAGCACTCCGGCCATCCCGAGCACATAGCATACCGCGGCCCCGATCAGGAGAAGAATAAACGGGCTGTCCCCTCCGATGGAAACAAGCAATGCCGTCATTCTGGCGGATGTGCCGGTAAGCACCAGACCGCATGTAAGCACTCCTATCGGCAGAAGGATCCCCAGGGTCTGGCTCACCAGGCTTCCTATGGCTCTGATGGTATTGATAAATCTCGTGAAGGTCATCGCGGTTTTTCTGTTGGTATAAGAAAGTATGACCATCAGTCCTGATGCGTAAAACGGGGCGCGGGTCTCCCATTTCATATAGACAAGCCCCCATATGAGGAAAACAAATACAAATAAGAACGGCCACCCCTCCTTGAGAGTTTTTATTAGAGAAGGCACCTCTTCAGGGGGAAGCCCCTTCAATCCCACCTTTGCCGCGTATGCGTCAACCTGCATCAACAGTCCTAAAAAATAGAGGATGGCCGGTATTGCCGCGGCAACCATGACAACGGCATATTCTATGTTTAAATAGGCGCACATGACAAAGGCAAGCAGTCCCATGACGGGAGGCATGATCATTCCGCCGCTGGAGGCGCAGGCTTCTATGGCCCCCGCGTAGTGAGGAGGGTATCCCAGGCGTTTCATGGTCGGGATGGTAACAGAGCCTGTAGCCACGATGTTTGCAAAGACATTCCCGCTGAGGGTGCCGAAAAACGCGCTGGAAATTACAGAAACCTTGGCAGGCCCTCCCCTGAACTTGCCTGCTATGGCCATGGCAAAGTTGAGAAAGAACCTGCCTGCCCCGGAAGAGAGCAGGACCGCTGCGAAGAGGAGGAACCCAATAAGCAGTTCGCCCAGTACCGCCGCCGGCAGCCCTCGGAATGAATCGCCGCCATAGGCGATGTAACTCAGTGTTTCATGGACAGAAAAGCTTCTCCCCCATAGAACGCCTGGCATATATTCCGCGATAATAGGGTACAGGCCTATTACGGCTGATATAATAACGTAAATGGAGCCGCCGGTCCTCCTGCCTCCCTCCATGGCCAGTATGGTGAAGATTAGCCCCAGGAGGAGATTGAACGGAGACGCCGGTATCCAGCCCGTCACGCTTATCGCCCATGCATTAATGAAGAAGTAGATACAGATTCCAAAGGTCAATACAGCCAGCACCATATCGTACCAGGGGACTTCCTGCGCTTTATCATGCATCGGGATAAGAATGAAGACAAACGGGAAAAAGAAAGCGAAGAGGAGGTAATAATAGGCAAAGCTCAGTAAAACCTTTCCCTGAATAACAATGCCGAAAATATGGATAACGGACAGCGCTATCCCGGCAATAGTGGCCACAATAAACAGAAACTTGATGATTTTAGGCACGCGAACGTATCTTGTGACATCAACTATCTCCAGTTCACTTAACTCGGCCATCAATTATTACCTCCTGAGACATGGGGTAGAGCAAGACCTGCTAACGGTGATTTTCGACTTATTACGAGTCCGTCACGATTGGGTTTAAAAAAACAGCTCTTATCAGGAGACTCTCGGACAAAGTCCGACAGTCTCCCAGAGGCGCGCCGGGATCTCCTGCCATGAAATCCGGGAAATCGTTTCCGCGCGCCTCTCGACTATTATTTCTCTCTATCTATAAGCCGGGCTGCTGAATGGCGGAAGCTTCGCGCTGCGCTCAGCCCACAGGGCCATCCACTCCTTGTTGATGGGGTCCACCTTTATACCTTTGGCGTCGGCCGCGGCGATGGCATCCTGATAGGCCTTAGTCCAGATATCAATTATCTCTATATTCTCCTTCTGCACCTTGTCATCCTTCTCGGTCCATATACCAATCTCCTTGAGATATCTTATGGTTCCCTCATGCATGGGGATATAGCTGCTGTCCAGAAAAGCCCTCCATTGATCAATGCCCCACATGCTGAACATCTCGTGCTGATCCTTATACAAATCATATTTTTCTCCCAGCCATTTGGCCACATGATATACCAGCTCCGGATCGGCATCAACTGTGGTTTCCAGGTCATTATAACTGACCGGCATCACTATCCCGAGAGATGCCTTTGGACCCAGCACATTTTTAGCAAACCCATAGGTGGGAGATTTTGCAAGAAACCTTGCCGCCGCCTCCGGATCCTTTTCCGGGTTCAATTCCAGGAAGCGTAATCCATAAGGACCTGCCGCCGCCTCATGAACAAAGGCCATGTTGGGCGGAGCCACGGTCATGTCCGCCTTCCCGGTAACTACGGTGTCCATAACCGCCGGGGGATTACCGACCGGGACCTTCACAAACTCCTTGTCATCAATACCGGTCCAGGTGGAACAAAACAATAACAGACCGGCCTCTATGCCTCCGATAGCCGGGATGCTCGGACGCTTCATCCCGGGCTTTATGTCTTTCCATGTCTTTATCTTGGAATCGCCCCTGACAATAAGGGCTGAGGCATAGTATCCTGACGGCCAGATAACCCTCACGTGCAGAGGACCGCCGTCTCTTGTCGCAAAACCGGACTCAGCTTTCATGCAGTTGGCTGTCGCGACGGTTCCCATCAAATGGCCGAAGACTTCATTATTTCGCAGCATTTTATATCTCTGCGTGTCTTCGTTTATCGCCACCACGCTTATCTTCATTCCGGTATCCTTTTCCATTACCGTTGCGAAACCCACTGACATCGAATACTGAGCCTGCTCAACCGAGGGCGTCAATATTGATATGCTTTTCGGCCACTTCCAGCCACTATCGGCACCATAAACGGTTATTAAAGATGGTGATGAAAAGACAAGGATTAAACAAATACTAAAACCCAGCAATGATAACCTCTTCGTTCTCATTTCTTCTCCTCCTGATAAATTATGGGTGGTAATGATAATAAGTCCTGTTTTTGTGACTGAATTGTGAATAATGTTATTAAAAAGTCCGTCTTTGCAGCAAAATTACGAGAGATGATGTGAAATTAAGAAAAATCCTTTTTCCATTCAAAATATAGGTGATTTCATTTTTTGTGTCAAGCTATATGAAAATTTGTTTTTATTGACATAATTATTCGGATGATAATATGCTTTCAGAGATAAATGTTAAAAAATATTTTTATGTCAACAACTTCGGTGAACCAAAATCCACCATCAAATTTTTACATAAGCGACGTGAGCAAGGGATTTTGGCATATTCCTGGCCACCATCAAGGTGTCAGATGCCAGCAGGGCCACCGGGCGTAAAAAGCCCGCATTGAACCATAAGGAAACTTCATCATTCACGAAGGGACTACAGACCTTTATTGAATGTGGATTCCCCGGTCGAGCCGGGGAATGACAGGTGAAAAGAAAGATTTTGTCATTCTGCGGCATGACC
>JAFGDF010000226.1 GCA_016932235.1 Deltaproteobacteria bacterium
ACCGGGGGAAGGATAGATACCTATCTTGCGCTCTATGACATGGACGGTAACACGGTGATAACGGTCAATGATGATTTGTCCGAATCAGGTTTCCTCTCCCGGATCGATTGGACCTGTGATGTTTCCGGGACATACTATGTGATGGTGCGCCATAGTGAATTTCGACCGGAAACCGGCGAATACACCGTAAAAATAACAGGATATGGCAATCTTTCCATCATAATAAGGACTATGCAAGGCCTTTCAAAGTTAATACCTCCCTCAAGTCTGACCCTATACGGCGATGTTAATCATGATCAGAGGATCGGATTGGAAGAAGTGATTTTTATGCTACAAAAGATTTCAGGGCTTAGATAGTTGATTATAATTTGACCTTCCGGTTTCAATTAGGTTATATTACCATGTTATTTATCTAATTTTCTATAGGATTATTGTAAATCCCGAAACCTCACCAAGAAGACTAACTATAAAATCATGGATTATCCTGAGGCGTGTCCAGGTTGTTTCTTATTTAGGACAGGAGGAAAGGAAATTGTGTCAGTGATTGTAAGATCTCTAATCTGTTTTTGTGCTGTTTTATTTATGTTGTCGACAAACGGCCTTTGTAAAGAGGATGATAAAGCCGAAAAGTCAGATGATCTACGAATTGTTCGCTCGGAGTATGAATCAAATCAAAAAGTTGACGAAAATATTCCCAGCCCCAATCCTTCTCCTTCATTAAATAAACCATTAGAGTTAACGCTCGGTGAATTTATCCGTCTTGTAAAGGAAAAAAACGAGAAGATACTTTATCAAGAACTGGAGTGGGCCATTAGAAAGGATGCAGTGGCAGGAGAGTGGGCAATCTTTGAACCGGGCCTGATTACCAGCTATGAACACCAAAAAACACGCAACCGGAGCACAGCTGAAGAGTTTGTTTCCCGATCCTCGACACTATTACAGGGTGGGAATCCTCAGATCTACGATGCCCGCAACAATACCTATAAGACTGCCATTGAGACCCTTATGAATCAGGGCGCGCGATTTCGTGTCGAATATAACATTGAAGATCTGTCAAACAGCATGGCTGATACCATGCAACAAGGCCTCAATCAATACCGCTCTTTTCTTGGGTTTACAATACAGCAGCCCCTGTTGAAAAATGCGGGGAAGGAATCGGTTATGGCCAGAATCAACCTTGCGGAGACAGATGCGGAGATCGCATTTCAGAACTATAGAAGGGAGATGATGGCAGAGATCTACAATGGAGCCTCCGCCTACTGGGATCTGTATCTGGCCCAGGAAAAATATGCGGTCGTAAAAGAATCCGTGAGAATTGCGTCGGAACTTCTGAAACATAACAGAGAATGGGTCAGAGTCGGCAGGATGGCCGAAACAGAGATTCTCGAAGCGGAAGCAGGCCTTTCCCTGCGGAAGTCTATTGAGAGAGCCGCCCTTCAGAATCTTGTAACGGGAATGAATCAGATAAGAAATTATTTTTCCACTTCGACCTCGGAAATGGATGTGGAGATAAGGGCAGTAGAAAAACCCCAAACAATAGAGATAGATACTGTTGAAATAAAAGACAGTCTGGCCGTGGCATACAGGCTTAGACCGGAATACATCGCCGGCCTTAAAAAGATAGAAAGGGAAGGGCTTCAGATTTCTTACGCGGAAAATCAGAGATGGCCCCAACTGGATTTCAAGGCTACTTACGGGCTTAACGGACTCGATCTTTCTCCCCGCAAATCACTTTTGGATGGATGGGATAGAGATTTCGAGACATGGATGGTCGGAATCGAGTTTCAGATTCCCCTTGGCGGCGGGAAAAAAAGTCGGAGCGAACTTGATGCCGCGAAAAAACGGAAAAAACAATCATTGCTTGAGGTTAAGGCTATAGAAACCTTTGTTGCCAATGAGACGGATACGACGGTTAATAATCTGTATAATACACGGGCTCAGCTTGATCATTACAGAGATGCCGTCAGTTTGAGGGAAAATTTATTAGAGGTGGAAACGGCACGGTTTAAGACCGGAAAAAGTGACAGCAGGATGCTGCTTGAAAGAGAAGGAGATCTTCTTCAATCCAAAGAGGCTGAGCTGGAAGCCCTTGTCAACAATATGAAGGCGCTGTTGGCCCTTGAAAAGGCGGAGGGGATTCTTCTTCTAAATTACGGTATTGAAGTGATGGAGGTGACAGAGTGATCAAAGAGCAAAGGCCGTTTGAATATCGGATTCAAAAGAGGAATATCAGGACAATCCTTTTCCTTTTATTTGCGTTATCATGGGGCATCAATGGATGGGACATTGCTTCAGCCGCTGAAACCCCGGATGAAAAATTGTCGATTTCAGGCATCACTGAGGCGCTTTGGGACGTGACCCTAAGCCTTTCGGTGTCAGGCACTGTCGTTGATATATTCTTTAGAGAAGGTGCTTACGTGGAAAAGGGACAGGTTATTCTTGATCTGGATAAGGAGATTGAAGAGCTTGAGGTGGCCCGGCGTAAACTGATCTGGGAAAGCAAGGCGGAGCTGGAATCGGCCAATGCGCAGGTCATTACGCTGAAAACACAGTTCGAGTCCAATCAGGAGCTTTTTCGAGCCACAAAGTCCGTCAGCCGAGAGGAAGTGGAAAAACGGGAGCTGGATTATAAGCTGGCGGTTGCGGAAAAAAAACGCCTGGAGGCGGAGGAGGAGAGACAGGGGATAGAATATCGAATGGCCCTTGAAAATGTCAGGAAACGAAGCCTGAAAAGCCCTATCAGCGGAATAATCAACAAACTTTTTCTTGATGTGGGTGAGTCCTGTGAAACGGAACAACCCCTGGTTCAGATAGTGGATGTGAGCAGATGCCGTCTTGTGTGCAACATGGAGGAACCCATAGGGAGGAGTTTAAGGAAAGGACAGTCCGTCGACCTGAATATCAGGACAGGGGATACAACCCTGTTGAAAAAGGGGACTATTGTCTTTGTCTCCCCGATTGTTGATCCGGCCAGCGGGCTGCTGGAGGTTAAGGCGGAATTTGATAATCGTGATGGAAAGGTACGTCCGGGGGTAACGGGCTATATCATAATTGAATAAAAAAATGGTCTATTACCAGGAAGAATTAAAAACAGAGCAGGATCGCATTATAGAGTCTCTTGAAAAGATGAGGAACTTTACGGGACCCCCGAATGAGTTCTGGCCGGCCTTTCTTGAGGGGGCTGTGATCCTGGCGACGGCCAGGTTCGGCATTCTGATGGTGCGCGCTGCTGAAAATGAGGCATGGAAAAATCTTTGCATCTGGCCCCAGGGAGGGCAGAAGGGAATCAATCAGGAAAACTTAAAGGAGAGGTTTGAACAAGTCGCTGATCATTCAGCCGAATTGGGATACGCATTCGATGAGAATATCGGGGCGGCTAAAACAGACGGCAACATCCTATTAGGGGTTCGGCTCGATATTCAAGAGGAAGAAAATGTCTGTGTCGCGATCTTTTTCCTTGGAAAAAAGCACGAACTGTCTGTGGAAGAGATCGCAACCCGTTTGAAGTTGGCGGCCGGTATCCCCGCTGTTTATCAGATGAGACGCATAGCGAGTCGGGCGCAAAATGATGTGATCCAATTTTCAGAGGCCATGGACCTGATGGTTTTGCTTAACGCGGAAAAAAAATATCTGGCCGCTGCCATGACCTTCTGCAACGAGCTGGCCTCACGTTATGGTTGCGAGCGTGTCAGCCTGGGATGGCTGAAGGGCCCATATATCCGTGTGCAGGTCATCAGCCATATGGAGCGATTTGAGAAAAAGATGGAGGCCGTACAGAAACTGGAGGCCGCCATGGAGGAGGCCTTTGATCAGGATGAGGAGATCCTCTGGCCGAGACCGGAAGGATCGAATTCCGTGACCAGAGACCATGAGGTCTTTGCCAGGGAGCAGGGAACGGATTTTATGGTCTCCCTGCCTGTCAGGCTTGATGACGGCCCTGTCGGCATATTGACCTGTGAACGTTCCAGTGGGCGATTTACCGAGGAAGATGTAAGGGGATTGCGTGTCTTCTGTGACCAGGCGGCCCGTCGATTGGGGGATCTCCGGCACCACGATCGGTGGTTTGGCGCAAGAATAGCCGCATCCATCAAAGAATCCCTGGGTAAACTCATCGGTGTGGAGCACACCTTTGCGAAATTGTTGGGGATCCTGATCGCCCTGGCCCTCGCTTTCCTGATTTTCGGTAATTTGAATTACCGTGTCGAAGCCCCATTTATCCTCAGGACGGATGATGTCGCCTATCTTCCGGCCCCCTTTGACGGGTACATTGATGAAGTACATGTCAAGGTTGGTGACCTGGTGGAAAAGGATTCCCCGCTCCTGTCCCTGGATACCAGTGAATTGCTCCTTGAAGAGTCAACAGCCCTCGCGAATGAAAACCGCTATATGCGTGAGGCTGAAAAGGCACGCGCACAGAATGCCCTTGCCGACATGAAGATCGCCTCGGCCCTGGAAGCTCAGGCCGGGGCACAACTCAAACTCGTCCGTTATCATCTTGAAAATGCTCAATTAAGGGCACCTTTTGCCGGTATTGTGGTCGAGGGGGACCTGGAAGAGATGCTCGGCGCTCCTGTGAGAAAAGGGGATATCCTGTTTAAGGTAGCCCGGATCGAAAAGATGTATGCGGAACTCAAAGTGGAGGAGCGGGATATCCATGAAGTCGTGGATACTTCAACGGGTGAAATAGCCTTTGTCAGTCAGCCGAATCTTAAATTTCCCATCCATATTGAGCGTATCGAACCCGTGGCCATTCCTGAAGAGGAAGGGAATATTTTTTTAGTAAGAGCCCTTTTCCCTGAAGATATAAAGATGTGGTGGAGACCCGGAATGAGCGGCCTGGCAAAGATCAACGTGGGGAAACGAAATATCCTCTGGATTGTTACTCACCGAACCATCGATTTTCTCAGGATCTTTTTCTGGTGGTAGAATGCAAAAATCCGCTAAAACATTCAGTGAATCATGGCATCGTGTCGCCAATCTGAAAGTTTCTTTACGCCCTACGGTCAGTGTGAGGAAACAGATGTTTCGTGGTGAGATATGGTATGTGCTCCAGGACCCTTTCAATAACCAGTTTTTTCGCCTGCGGCCTGAGGCCCATGACTTTGTCATCAATCTGCGTCCTGATCGAACCGTGGAACAGGTATGGATGGATTGTCTTGATCGCCATCCTGATGAGGCCCCGGGCCAGGAAGATGTAATCCAGTTGCTGACCCAGCTCTATTTTGCCAATCTCCTCTACTTTGAAAGAGCCGCGGACAGCGGCAAGATGTTCGAACGTTACAGAAAAAGACGGCAGAGGGAGATAAGAAGCAAACTCCTCAGTATTATGTTTGTGCGTATTCCGCTCCTGGATCCGGATCGAATGTTGAAGCTCCTGATGCCCCTGTTCAGAATTATAATCTCCCCCCTGGGCGCAATCATATGGGTCCTGGTTGTGGCTGTCGCCGGGAAGCTGGTCATTGACCGGTTCGACATGGCTACGGATCAGGTTCAGGGGATCCTTGCCCCGGACAACCTGTTTCTTATGTATCTCGGCCTTGTGATTATTAAAAGCCTCCACGAGTTCGGGCATGCCGTTGTATGTAAACGTTTCGGCGGAGAAGTCCACATCATGGGCGTGATGCTCCTGGTCTTTACGCCTCTTCCCTATATGGACGCCACCTCGAGCTGGGCATTCAGGAGCCGATGGCGCCGGGCATTCGTTGGGGCCGCGGGCATGATTACAGAGGTTTTTGTCGCGGCCCTGGCCGCCTTTCTCTGGGCCTATACAGGACCGGGGACGCTCCACAGCCTTGCCTACAACATGATGTTCATAGCCTCGGTCTCAACCATCCTCTTCAACGGGAATCCCCTTCTGCGTTTCGACGGATATTACATCCTCTCTGATCTGCTGGATATCCCTAATCTGTCTACC
>JAFGDF010000227.1 GCA_016932235.1 Deltaproteobacteria bacterium
ATAAACCTTTCCTGGCTCACTTCCTGTTCAATAAGCGGCATGGGAAATATGGGCGAGAGATCTTCAGGGCCTGCTGGTTTCCCTGTCCCGGGATGCAGCGGCGGTTCCAATGGTGTAGGCAGATCCGCCTGTATGTTGTACCATTGACGAGGCAGCTCCGATTCTGGTAAAAATATCTTTTTAGCCTTCATAAATATCCTCCTTATTTATTTAATATTTTTGACAGGGATAATTTTAAGGTAATTCATATATGTTATGCACTCTTGGCTGTCAAGCAGTTTTTCTTAAATGATATAAGACTATTTTATTAATCTTCTCAGGACATAGGAGAGGGTTTTCTCTGATTGGAGACCTGTGAAACGTTTGATTTCTTTGCCTTTTTTAAAGAGGATCAGGGTGGGGATACTCTGTATTCGCAGGATAGATACCATATCTTGATTTTTATCGATATCCACCTCCGCGATGGACGCCTTTCCTGAAAATTTATCGGCTAATTCGCGTATAATGGGCTCCTGCAGGCTGCATGGCGCGCACCAGGGAGCCCCAAAATCGACCAGGGTTATTTCGTCACATCCCGTATTTTTCAATTCTTCCAGAGATTTAAGCTTCTTTATCTCCAAATCATTTTCCCTTTTGATAATGGCGGGTGAACCTGTGCTTTAAATATTCCTCGAAAATCCATTGTTCGAGGGCCTTTGATTTTAAAATTTTCAGTATTAGCGGATGCATAAAATGATCCGTTATGAATATTCAAATATCGTGCCCCTTGGTTAAGCATGTATCTCTGATAGCTAAGCGAAGGTTATTCAAAGAAATAACCCTTTGAAATATAGACATAAAATTTATAATCATAAGATTTCAGACAATCATAACTGATAAAATCTTTTATATATCTTGACAAAGGTAGGTAACGTTACTTATCCTGTAAAAAGGGTTTAATTAACGTTACCATAGCGTTAATCAAGATCCACCATAAAGATTATCCGCGGTTAAAAACAAACAGAGATGATACTTTGATGGTTGATCAGGGGTTAAAATCTACAGTTTGCAGACAACTCACAGGCGTATAAAAAAGGGGGATATCTCCATGTTAAATAAGACAAAAAGCATACTTGATCCCAGCTTTTCAGATTTGTTGTTCGAGTCAATGGCTGACGGCGTTTTTACCCTTGACGGCAAGGGCGTTATTACATCATGGAATCCATCCATTGAACGAATAACAGGTTACACCCGCGATGAAGCGATTGGTCAGTCCTGCGCGCTGCTTAATTTCACCCAGTGTTTTCAGAAAAGCTGCCCCTCAGGCATTGAGGAATGCGGGATCTATCAGTACGGCCGCCTTGATGGAAGGGAGTGTTTTCTGAGGCACAAGGATGGTTATGAGGTGCCTGTAATAAAGAGTGCGAGACTGGTTAAGGATAAAAACGGCCATATTAAGGGTGTTGTTGAAACGGTCACTGATTTGACTGAACTGGAAAAGGCGCGACATAAGGCCGAAGAGGCCGACAGGCGGCTAAGAGAGCTTCATAGACTGGATAATATAATCGGTAAAAGCCATGCCATGCAGCAGGTGTTCTCCGCGATCAGAGCGGCAGCGGCGAGCGAAGCGACCATTCTCATTCAGGGTGAAAGCGGTACGGGAAAGGAACTGGTTGCCGGGGCGATCCACCACAACAGCTCCAGGAATGGCATGGCTTTTATTACCGTGAGCTGCAGCGCCCTTTCGGAAACCCTGCTGGAAAGTGAGCTGTTCGGCCATGTCAAAGGGGCCTTTACCGGCGCGATCCGTGACCGGGCAGGCCGTTTTGAGGAATCAGACAAAGGGACAATCTTTCTGGACGAGATAGGTGATATAAGTCCATTTATCCAGGTCAAACTTCTGCGGGTTTTACAGGAAAGGGAGATAGAACGGGTCGGTGAATCTAAAAAGCGCAAGGTCGATATAAGAATTATAGCTGCCACAAACAGTGAACTCATAGAGCACGTTAAAAGCGGGAATTTTCGTGAAGACCTTTATTACCGTCTCAAGGTTTATCCCATTATTATCCCTCCCCTGCGCAAAAGAAAGGAGGACATTCAGTTGCTTGTCAGCCATTTTATAAACGGACAGAACCGAAAGACAGGGAAAAATATAGAGGGAGTGACAAAATCTGCCATGAGAATCCTTATGGATTACCCGTGGCCGGGAAACGTCAGGGAGCTGGAAAACGCCATTGAGCACGCGTTTGTGCTTTGCGCCGGAGATTATATCGATATTTTTGACCTGCCGGTTGAGGTCCGCCAGGTCCCCTACAGACTGGGATTAGCGGGGGCTCCGCATTCAGGTTCCATCCGAAGTTTACCCCCGGAAAAACTAACCCGTGAAGTGTTGCAGGGGATCTTGAATGAATGCGATTGGAACAAAGCAGAGGCGGGACGGCGTGTCAATCTCAGTCGAACCGCGATATGGAAATACATGAAAAAATGGGATATTCCCCTGAAGAAACCACACTAAAAAATATCATTTTATATGTCTTGATGATGTAACGTTACCTTCCCTGGAAAAAAGTCTTGGTAACGTTGCTGTAACGTTAAGATCTACAGATTAGGCACCATCCAAACCTGTCCAAAAGCGGAGTTCTATCTCTAAGAACCGTTAATAACGCCTTATACAGCGGTCCTTACTCGTTTTTGGCATATTTATTGCTCTAATTAATAATCAAAGGGATAAACCTATAACCGAAAAGGAGGATGCCATGCAAAACAACAAAAAAAACATAGTGGAAGATTATTCCTATCTTTTTGGTCACACTCCCACGCGCCCGATCCGCTTTGTTAAAGACGAAGAGGGATTTGGATGGCTTTGCGACAAAAGCATCGATGTTAGCCTGGATCTCAGGAAACAGGGTTGCTGGCGGTGTGATGAGATGGCCTTTCCAGCAGGAGACCGGTAAGGGGATAGTAAATCCTGAAGTGAAAAATGCCCAGCCGCCCATATGAAATTCTCTGATCTTCGCTGCCCATGATCGCATTCTGTGCTAACTGAGCAAGCCTGAAAAATGTGGTCAAAAATGTTTGCGAAGGGGCTACTGCAATAAGGAGATGAAGTAAAAATGAAAAGAGGTATTTTCATTATCGCGGGCTTATGCCTTTTTATCCTATCTGTCAACGGGTCTTCGATTGGAGAAGAGGACTGGGGGCATCAGGAAGACATTGTACTGATGGACTATGAAGGCAATGAAATCGATTTAAACAACCCGGTGCCCTACAGCCCCAAAAATACCTGTGGTGTTTGTCATGATTATGACGAAATTACGATGGCTTATCATTTCCAGCAGGGCAGGATCGATTCTGATGGAAGCCTGATTGTGAGAGATGATAAGGATCCCAGGAAACCCTGGCTTCTGTCAGACGGCATGTACGGGAAGTGGTGACCACCATCTTCGGATTCCAGCCAGTTGGCCAGAAAAGTAAACATGCGGCGCAGTGATATTGATAAATCCTCTTACGTATGGGTTAAAACATGCGGAGCATGCCACCCGGGCGGAGGGGCCTGTGAATACGACCGTAAGGGGCAAAGATATGTTGATTTCGCCGCTGAGCCCCGGAATAATATTATCCCTAAAGGCGACAATTTTTTAGACGGCGACTATTACAGTTCGGACTGGGTGGAAAGCGGGGTCCTTGAGGCGGACTGCCTTATTTGCCATCTGAAAGGATATGACTGGGATGCCAGGTCCCGGGCCTTACAAAAAGGCCTTTTTTATGAAGCCCCTGCCATTGGCGCTGGTTGGTATCAAAAGGGAAAGGAGTCGGATGGGACGGTCTCGTCTAAAGACTCGGGGGACCCCCTTTTCCGCCTGGATTATGGACAGGGGGCAATCGCAGATCCTGCAAACCTCGCAGCATCAATAAACGCCCATGTATTGGATCAGAACTGCTGCAATTGTCATGAAAATCCCGACACCATCAAAAGGGGCAGGTGCTGGAATACGGATTCGGATGTCCATAAGGCCGCCGGCCTCTCCTGCACGTACTGTCATGCCGCCGATGAAAAACATGAAATCGCGAAAGGTGATATCATCTCGGGTACTGTCCGGGACGACCTGGACGCCGGGATGAAAAGATGCGCTGATTGCCACCTTAATGGCGCGGATGAAAGGGCTCCGATTCCAGTGCATACCTTCCCTGAACACCACCTGGAAAAAATGTATTGTGAAACATGTCACATCCCCTATAAGGCTGATTCAGTCACCGCGGTGATAGATAATGCTACAACAGGAGCGAGCATCAGGTATACCGCGAAAAATATTACATCTCCCCCTTCTCCGGCTTCAGGACAGGGAACCTCGGGAATACCCGCCGACAATTGGCTTCCAGGCTTTATAAGATACGAGGGGAAAATAAAACCGATTAATCCCATGCAGGTTATCTGGTGGGGAGATTGGGATAAGGGGTCCCACCGGGTGATTCCTATAATTTTGTGGCGGATAAGAGATTTTACCGGAGCCTGCGCGGAAAACAACTTTTCTATCACCAACTATACACTTCTTAACGCCTTAGATGGTTCAAAGGAGGTCAACACATTTAAAGAAATAGAGACCTATCTCAACGCCCTGTCCCAGGCCAAAGACAGATATGGTTGTAATATGGTTTGTCATACAGCGGTTCTGGTCAAGGGAGGTATGATTTATTACAATGAATTTGACGAACTGCGGAAGGCCCCTTTGCCGAGTGATGAAGGCGGATTTAGGTGCTGCGAACCTTTTGATCTAAGCCATAATGTGGCGCTTAAAACCGCGCTCGGTTCTAATGGATGCAAGGATTGTCACGCGAGTCCTTCGCCATTCCTAAACAGGAAGATACTTATCGATCCCTTTGACCATGAAGGGAATGCCGTCTATACGGAGGCATGGGAACTGCTCGGATATTCGAGGGACAGGATGATGGAGCTGTCCGTTCCCAGGGAAAAATAAGGGGGACATTCGTGCAGAACGTGCATAACTAACTATCACACCCTCTATATCAGGCTTATCTTTCGATAAAATAAATCGCGTTATACAAGAATTTGTGACACCAATACAAGACCGGCCCTCAATAAATTGAGATGAATGTACCGAACCAGTTCCAATAAATAGGCATCTTTCTGGCAGATAATAGATTTATCGTTGCGGTCTTTATCGTTAAGGAATATGTCTCCCTTTTCAATACCTCGACCCATTACATGATGTAAAACTCCAGGGGCATCTAATC
>JAFGDF010000028.1 GCA_016932235.1 Deltaproteobacteria bacterium
CCGATTCAAAACAGATCTTTTCCAGAGAGGAACTGATCAATGAATTTTCCCTTGAAGGCATCAATAAGGCCAATTCCATATTTGACGCAAAAAAGGACGACCCGAAGTTCTTCACCGATCCAAAGGCAATAAGCTTGAATGCACATTATCTCAGGACCATGCCTGTTAATGAACTGGTCCCCTATATCAAGGCCGAATTTGAAAAGGCAGGGATATGGAACAGGGCATTTGAAGAGGAAAAAAGGGACTGGTTTCTCCAAACCGTGAACCTTATTCGGGTACGTTTCAACTTCACAACGGATTTTGTAACCCTGGGAAGGACCTATTTCTCGGATGAATATCCCATGGACCCGGGGGCTTTAGAAAAGAATATACTAAAACATGACAGTCTGAGAGAATGGTTTCCCATGCTTGCCGACCGCTTAAATAGGCTTGAAGATTTCTCTCTTGAAAGGACAGAGGGTGTGATCCGGAAACTTGCCGAGGAAAAGGATATAAAACCGGGAATACTTATCAACGGCATCAGGACTGCCGTTACCGGGCAGGCAGTTGGTCCCGGACTTTTTGAGGTTTTAGAGGCGGTCGGAAAGGAACGTGTGGTAGCGCGGTTAAGAAAGGCGATAGAATTGTTTAATTAGAAATCGGAGGTATACAGAATGTTTTTTAACCTGACCGAAAAACGGAGAAGCATTCGAAAGTATTCGCCCAGGCCGGTTGAGCCGGAGAAGATCGATTTAATCATGGAAGCGGCCCTCAGGGCCCCTTCTTCACGAAGCATATGTCCATGGGAATTTATCGTAATAACGGATTCCGGAATCCTGGATAAACTTTCCAAATCCAAACCACATGGCGCAACCTTTCTGAAAGACGCTCCTCTGGGGATCGTTGTTTGCGCAGATAGATTAAAATGCGACGTATGGATTGAAGACGCGTCCATTGCAGCGACTTTTATACATCTTGCAGCCACGGACCTGGGGCTTGGCAGTTGCTGGATCCAGATACGTAAACGTGACCATGATAAAAACATTACGGCCGGCGAATTTATATCCGATCTCCTTGATCTCCCGGACACCCTGGAAATCCTTGCAATTGTGGCGATAGGATATCCTGATGAGAAAAAGATGCCCCGTTCAAGAGATTCGCTCGATTTTGAAAAGATATCCTATAACATGTACGGCGTGAAAAAATCAGCAGGGCACTAACCTCTTAAGAGCACGCTTAAACAGAATCCGAACGCCGCGTTTCCGAAAAAGAATTCTATTAGGATCATCTCCAATTAATTGGCCGATGATAAGGATTAAAGAACCAGAAATGAAAAATCCGATCAATTCAGATAATCTTTTCGAAAATATTCCAGATGATCTTAGCCATGAGATCTCCGAGATTCTCATTGATGGCAAAAATTGCAGGATTGAGCGCATCCTGTCCAAAGGACATGCCTCACCTCAGGAGGAATGGTATGATCAGGATGAAAATGAATGGGTCTTATTGATCCGGGGCTCAGCAGGACTGAAATTTGAGGACAGGGATGAGATGGTCAAAATGGCTCCGGGCGATCATATCAACATCCCGTCTCACCGCCGTCATAGAGTTGAATGGACTGATCCGGAGATGGAGACTATCTGGTTGGTCGTATTCTATTAGTCTTCTTCAACTCCCTGCTCTTTATGATAATTGCTGTCTGAATCTCTTCCAATTACTCATTTTTATCGGCTCGACTTATATTCAATGATGGTTATCTTCATTTGTATTTACAATGGATTTTGGTGAAAAATATTATCAAGTTTCCGTTGATTACAGCAATGTCCGATCAGGAAAAGATAACCATGTCAGATAAAAATGAAAAGAGCAACAGCGAGAAATTAAATGAATCCATCAGGCTTGTAGGGTCCATAATACGGGGAAAAGATAACCTGATCTTGCATACCTTTGCCGCTCTCCTGAGCGGCGGTCATATACTTTTTGAAGACCTACCCGGAACGGGAAAGACAACCCTTGCCATCGCGACATCAAAGGTAATGGGGTGTGATTTCTCAAGAATCCAGTTCACCAACGATATCATGCCTTCAGATATCCTTGGAACCGAGATATTCATTGCAGCCAAGGAGAGCTTCCAGTTACGGAAAGGACCGATTTTTACCCATATTCTCCTTGCGGATGAGATCAACAGGGCCACTCCCCGCGCCCAAAGCGCCCTTCTTGAATCAATGGGGGAAGGACGGGTTTCCCTTGGAGGTAAAACACTAAAACTGGCCAAACCATTTTTTGTTATTGCCACCCAGAACCCCATGGACCTATACGGTACATATCCGTTACCCGAATCCCAGCTCGATCGCTTTCTCATGCGGCTTGAAATAGGGTACCCGGAAAGGAACGATGAAGCGGAGATCATTCAGGAAAACGGCCATTATGATCAGGCCAAAAATCTGGAAAAAATTATGGATCCCCTTGAGGTAATAAAACTGCAGGATGAGGTTTCGAAGGTACACACTTCCGACAAGATAATTCAATATATTCTCAATATTGCAGAATCTTCCCGCAAAGAAGAAGGATTCAGGTACGGCATCTCAACACGCGGATTAATATCCCTCAGAAAGGCTTCCCAGGCCTGGGCCTTTATAATGGGCCGCTCCTATGTGGTACCGGATGATGTCAAGGCGGTATTTGCCCCGGTAACCTATCACCGACTATATCCTGTCGGTGATCTTAAGGGCCGGGAGCGGAAAGAATTTCTCGAGAATTTTCTTGATCAGATCAGAGTGCCCCTGTAATGGCCGATAAGTACAAGGTTAAGATAACCAAATCAGGTTATATTTACATTGCAATAACAATCCTCATAAGCGTTGCCGCTATTAATACCGGTAATAACCTCCTTTATATCATCTCAAGTCTTATGCTGGCCCTGATGGCCCTTTCCGGGCTGACTTCACTGGCAAATCTAATGTTCATAGATATCCGTCTTGAACCCCCTGCCGAACTGTTTGCGGAAATTCCCGCGAGATTCAAACTTCTGGTCAACAAAAAGTTAGGCGGTTCCTTCTTTCTCCACTTCGAGACCCCTTTCGGCTCTGTTCCCCTGCCCTACATAAAAGATTCTTCCGAACAATCTTTATGGCTCGCTTTCCCAAACAGGGGTAAGATTCGTCTTGAAAATCTGCAGATCCATTCAGGATTCCCTCTGGGTTTTTTCCGGCGATCCAAACGTGTTGATGTGGATCTCGAATTAATCGTCTATCCAAGACCAAAACTCCGCAGCATGCCGGTCCCCACAGGAGGCATTAGAGGGCATGAAAAAGCAAGCGATTCATCCTTCGGGGAAAGGGGTGATGAAATCAAGGAACTCAGAAAATACAGGGCTTCTGATCCATTGAAGTGGGTTGAATGGAAAGCCACAGCACGGCGAGGCAGGATGATGGTAAGAGAATTTTATCACCTTGAGGGGGATACATTGCATATAGATCTCTCCGGCAAAGGAAAGAACTGGGAAAATCGTTTGTCAGAGGCCTGTCACCTGGTTCTGGAAGGTTTCAGAAGAAGGCTCAGGATTGCGATAACGCTTCCGGATAAGGAGATTGGACCCGGCGGCAGTGAAGCGCATAAAAATCTGCTTCTGGAGGCCCTTGCCCTTGCGTAGAATAAATCTGTTAAACATCGCGCGTATTCTTGTCTACCCGGCGCTTATAGGGGCCGCATCTTCCATTGCCACGGAAGTCCATATCGTTCCACTTTCGGTTTTCGGATCGGCAGTCCTGGCAGGTTTTTTAATGGACAAACGCGCGAATACCAAGCCCCTGATTCCCCCTCTGATTATGCTTGTAATGGTCATAGGTAGCATTATATTTTCCATTATTGCCTTAACGGAGGAGAACATCTTTAATCGCGCCCTTGGGATACTCCTTATTATCATCTCCGCCAAACTCATCTCCCCCAAAAGGCAACGGGATCTCCTTCAGCTATACATGCTCAACTTCTTTCTTGTGAGCGGTTCCGCGGTCATGAGACTGGATCTTGAGTTCGCTTTCCTTGTGATGGGCGAAGCCTTTCTAAGCATATTGGGCCTGTTCCTGATCCACGGGTCCAATGAACAGGCCGAGATTCCGTTATATCAGGTTTTAAAGCTGGCACGATGGAGTGGTATCATCACCCTGTGCCTTATTCCGGCGACAATCGTCATTTTCCTTATCATCCCAAGACCGACAATGACCTTCCTTGCCTGGGGAGGTGGGGCGGCCTCAACTACCGGATTCAGCGACAGGGTAATTCCGGGTGCGGTTTCGGAGATCAAGGTGGACCCCTCGCCGGCATTCCGCGTAAAATGGATCAGCGGTACACGACCTGAAAAGGCCATGTGGCGGGGTATCGTTTACGATAAATACGATATGGGGGTCTGGGAGAGGACAAATCGATGGGAAATAATCCCCCCTGACATGGACGTCGAGAGCGTTCAATATGAACTCCTGCTTGAGCCGACGGATTCCAGATACCTCCTCACCATTGGGGTGCCTTACAGGATAGAACCAATGCGACGGGGAACACATTTTATTACCGGCTATACCGTAGAGACAGGCAGGCCAAGGGATGGTCGCAGCATCTACAGGGTGGATTCATACATGGCAGGGGAATTGCCGGCAGATTCAGCCGTGGAATTTTTTCTCGAGGTGCCTGCCGACCTCAAGGACTATCTCATCTCTTTTAGTTCGGATCTCGTCAGGGACACCGATATGAATACTGCTGAAGCAGTAGAGGCCTTTCTGAAAACCGGCTTTTCCTATGCTCTGGACCCGGAAGAGCCGTCAGGTGAACCTGTTCTATATTTTCTGTCCACTTCAAAAAAGGGACACTGCGAATATTTTGCATCTGCCATGGCCCTCTTACTAAGAACCAGGGGGATTCCGGCAAGGGTTGTGGGGGGATATCTCGGAGGTGAATGGAACGACCTTGGGCAATACTATCTCGTGCGCCAAATGGACGCCCACGCATGGGTTGAGGCTTGGATCAAAGGGCTGGGGTGGGTAACATTCGATCCCACGCCTGGCACACCCTTGTCATTGGTGACTAGGGGCAGTCTTTATCGCTTCGTGGATATGCTCAGATTAAAATGGTATTACTGGGTTCTGAATTATGATATCAGCCGTCAGATCGAGCTGGCGAAAAAGAGTTCCGATGTCCTTAAATCCTTAAGATATGGAAACATACGATTCTCTCTGATGGAAAAATTGTCCTCTCTTAAATATATCCTAACCCTATTACTGATTCCCTTTGTGGTTATCCTTTACAAGGTAACAGTCCGTCATATCCGAAACAGACCGGCAACTTACGGGGAACGTTTTGTAGCTCTTTTGAGACATCACGGGTACCATAAAGTACAGGGGGAGACCCTTCTGGAATTCGGCAAAAAGATCTCAACAGAAGATCCGTCACTCGAGAATAGTATTATGCAATTTGTCAAGGGCTACTATCAGGCTGAATATGGCGCCTGCGGAATCGATATACCGCTCTCCAGGATGCTCAGGGATCTGAAAACGGATTTATTGACAGTCTCATAATTGAATTGACGTCATGGTTGCCTAAGAGTGTATTTTTTCTGGACCCCGGCCTTCGCCGGGGTGACGGATTGGGAGTAAATGAATCTCGTCATTCCGGGCTTGACCCAGAATCCAGGGACTTTATGTTTATTCTATTTTGAGACCCTTAATAAGTCGAAGCTAAGTTATTTCCCATATTATCCGGAAGGGGGTTTTGTGTTCGGAGCCGGCGGATTCTTCATCCCGAGACGGAAAACCTCTCCTGTCTCTTTTCTCTTCCAGCTGATCGATATCCCCTGACCCATGGGATGAAACATGGTGATGGCTCCAGGCCTGGGGCATTCTTCAACACAGCCGCCGCAATACCAGCATTCATCAGGATAGAGGACGATTGGAGCTGCTTTTTTCTGGGGATTCGGCATCATTACATCGTTCCGGCATACATCTACACATATGTTACACCCGTTACAGATCTCAGGATTAAACTCCACTGCCCTGTTTGGTGTGGGCGGATTCGGCGCCATATAAACTTTGTCCATCATATTGATATGCCTCCTTTACGGTTGTAAAATTTACACCTCTCTTTACTTCCCTGTATGCTTCTGATAATTTTCCTCGAAAGTTGGGGCATAGGGTGATTTAAGGTAAAAATCCAGGGGCAGATCCCTTACATTGACCTTATTATCCTCCAGCCGTATGGGAATAAATTTTTGCCATTCAGGAGGATCCACCTCAGGGTAGTCCAGCCTCTGGAAACTAAGCAGGGCGCTGCTTGCTTTCCGGGCCAGGGAAGAATGCATCACAAGCTTTCCCACGGAAACCAAAGAGAAGCATTCCAGCAGACGGCCAAGTTCATGTGGGTTGTTTACATAAGTCACCTCCGCCTCAGTTTCCTCTATCTCATTCAGCAGATTAAGACCCAGATTGAGCGTTTCCTTACTTAAACAGGGGCTGCAATAGTCCTGCATCACCCGGGCGATGCCGATATTCAATTCTTTCCATCCGATACTTTGTTTACTGTGTTTAAGCGGGGCATAAACCCTGCTCTTTTCAGCGTCCACCTGCCCCCGATTTACAGCGGGCGCTTTCGATACGGTCATTGCATATTCCGCGGCCCTCATACCGGCATATCTTCCTGTAGTGGATGCGAACCCGTGGTTTCCCGAGCCGAAGATACACTTACCCGCCGCATAAAGCCCTTCCAGGGAAGTTTGCAGATTCCAATCAACCAGAAAACCTCCTCCCGCTATCCCGCGCAAGTGGCTGTAAGACCGGCCTGCCCAGGCGCCGCCCCTTCTGTAATCATTTGGATGCATAACAGGCGCCTGCATCATGTCCCTGTCAGGATCAAATCCCGCCTTTGTAAAGGTGTCGTATATTGGAACGCGGGTCTTTCCCTCATTACCCACCATCATCCCGAAAATGACTCGCCTTTCATGTTCCGGCATGAGTGTAAGATCAGCATAAAAGGGCAGCTTTAACTCACCTTTGATCAGCCGTTCGGGTATGTCGGCCACCGGATGATTGGATGTGAGTTGCTGGGAGGCAAAAAGACCTATACCCTCTCCGAGCATAAATTTATGCCCCTCACCTGGTCTGAACCTGTCCTCCAGTTTATCCAGCTCTTTCCTGTTTTTATCAACCCATGGTATTATCTTCCCGGCCGCATCGACCATCGGCGCTCCATAATATGTATTGCCTGAATTACCCATGCTGTAAGGCGCGTACCCCAGGCCGCTGATTGGGGACGGAGTCTGCTCCATAATGACAAATTCCGCACCAGCGTTCCAGCCTGCGGCCTGACCAACGCAGGCGTTGTTCATTTCTCCCATGGCACCCGATCCCACCAG
>JAFGDF010000228.1 GCA_016932235.1 Deltaproteobacteria bacterium
AGTGCCGCGGATGCCATCCTGCCCCCAAATGAGTCTCCTGCGGAAGCCGCCATAATGACAGGCACAGCCGAGATCGTCAGCCCGAAAATAATCGCGGATAGGTAGACTCCGAAAGCCTTTTCAGCGAAAACCAGGAGAAAGGCGGAAATTCCAATAGTCAAATAGGAGAGCACAAACCCGCTCTTCCTGCCCAGCATATCAGAGATCGCGCCCCAGATGACACCGCTCCAGATGGTGAAAAAGCCGAGTGCCGAAAAGGCCAAACCGGCGCTCTTTGGTGAGAAGCCCAGTTCCTGTGTCAGGTAAGCGACAAAAAATGTCAGATAGATGATATAGGCAAAACCGTAGTTAAAATATACGGCTCCAAGTTTCCAGGTCTCACGCTCCCTGACGATCTCACGCCAGGCGGAAATAAGGTGCACCTTGTCTGTCCCTTTTCCCACCGTAACTTCCTCAATCCCGGATTTCGGATTTACCTCGTCAGGTTTATGGGGCAGGGTGGCCTCCGTATCATCTACCCCGTACATGGTAAGTCCTTTCTGTGATGGGTCGTCTCTTTGAAGGGCGTAAACCAGAAAGGCACAGGCAAAGACAACGATTCCCATTGCGTACCATGCGAACCGCCATCCATTACTGCCGTATCCAGCGATGATGAAAGGAATGATGAGACCACTCAGGGAAAGGCCGATGCCTGTGCCGAAGGTTGCAATACCCGTGGCAAGCCCTCTCTTCCTCGCAACAAACCAGGCAGCGGGAAGGGCCATAGTAGGGATGTAGCTGCCTCCGTTTCCAAGCCCTGTAATAAAACGCATGACAAATGCAAAGCCGAATGATGGGGAAAGCCCCGTTAGAAAGAGGGTCACACCCATGATAAGGAGGGACACAAAGATGATTCGTCTCGACCCGAACCGGGATGCCAGAAAACCTCCCAGGAGTGCAAGACCGAGGTATCCTATGAAGTTGCCCGTACCGATCAGGCCGATTTGCGCGTAGCTGAGTGAAAGCCCATCTTTCATTGAAGGGAGGATCACGGAATAGGACATCCGGCCGAACCCGTGGCAGAGAAGCACCACAAGTGCTCCGGTGAAGGCCACCACCCAGGCATAATGTATTTTCATTCAGGACTCCTTAAAATGCCTTTCTCTTTTTCAATATTCTTTATCATCCCGGTAACCTTTTTCACAAATATTTTTATTTTCACTTTAAAAAAAACTTTGTCCGGCAAATCGTAATAATATTTTTACATTGACAATCAGTATATACTTCAATAACAGAAACTTGTAAAATAGGCAGGGATGCCGGGGTGTTATTTGATGCAGGAAATATCCAAAAAGATTGTCCTTGTATTTAGCTCGGAGGAATGCTTTAAGATGGTCATTGAGCATAAAGGAAAATTTTGCTGACGCCTGTTTCTGAAAAGTGGCCGCTGGAAAAGCTGCTTAAAGAACTTGAGGCAGAGGACAGGTCAATGAAGAACAGGTAAAATGAATGGGTGCCGCTTTTCTCTTTTTATTTTAATCCGTTGGAACGGAACCCGGAAGTGAAAGCCTATACTGCTCCCGAATTCCAGATGATTGGTGCTTTGGGTGCAGCACCTTTTGCCCATGAGCTATCCATCAAGGAGGGAAATAGATGAGTAAAAAACTGACAGATATTATCGAGAAGGGCGGAATATTTGAATCCCCCCAAATAATTGAGGAATATTCAAAAGATAATAGTTTCAGTAGATCAATAAAACCGACTCATGTTTTGAAAGTAAATAGGACAGAAGAAATTCAAAAAATCGTTCAATGGGCAAATGAGACAAGGACGCCTCTTATCCCTGTCAGCTCGGGTCCGCCGCATTTCAAGGGCGATACGGTTCCGAGTGTTCCGGAAGCTGTCGTTGTAGACCTCAGCAATATGAATAATATACTGGGCATCAACCGGCAGCATCGAATGGTTTACATAGAACCGGGCGTCACCTATGGGGCGGTCCAACAGGCGCTGGCAAAAGAAGGTATGACTCTGTCAACCTGTCTTGCGCCCAGATCTTCCAAATCGGTCATGGCGAGTGTTCTGGAAATTGAGCCGAGATTAAATCCGAGACACCAGTGGTCCTATATGGATCCGCTCCGCTGTATGGGTGTTATCTGGGGGGATGGAAATAAAATGTTTACCGGCGAGGCCGGAATGGGCCCGCCTGATCTGCAAAAACAGTGGGAAGTGGAAAAAAGACAGGTCTCGCCAGGAGGACCCGGCCAGTTTGACTTTTTCAGACTACTGACTGCGGCACAGGGCACAATGGGAATTGTTACCTGGGCATCACTAAAATGCGAGCTGCTTCCTCAGGTACATAAACTGTATTTTGTCACATCAAAGGTCATCGATCCTTTGATCAATATGGTTTATCGTATACTAAAGCTAAGGTTTGCTGATGAACTTCTGCTGCTTAGTAATTCTTATCTTGCTTATTTGATAGGCGATACCAAAGATCGAATTGACGAGTTAAAGGCACAGTTGCCACCCTGGATAGTATTGATCGGCATCGCAGGACGAACAATGCTGCCCCAGGAACGTGTCGCAGCACAGGAAGAGGACATATCAGAGATTGCACAGCAATTCGGACTGCACATTACTCCATCCTTGGACGGTATATCAGGTATGGAGGCCCTGAAAAAAATAATTACTCCATCTCCAGAACCATACTGGAAAATGCGCTATAAAGGAAGTTTCGAGGATGTCTTTTTCATAACAACCCTTGATAAGACTCGAATATTTATTGATATTATGGAGAAATTGTCCCGTGAATATGGTTACTCTGCGGCTGATATAGGGATCTATATACAACCTCAACATGCAGGAACATCATGCCACTGCGAATTTAATCTACCCTATGATGCCTCAAACAAGCAGGAAGCTTCACGCCTGCAGGATTTTTACAGCATAGCAAGCAGAGAGCTGTCTCACTCCGGGGCATTTTACTCGAGACCCTACGGAGTCTGGTCAAAGATACAGTTCAACAAGGATGCCCAGACCACGATCACGCTGAAGAAGCTGAAAGACATATTTGATCCTAATGGCATCATGAATCCCGGCAAATTGTGCAACTATTAATTCAAGTGAGGGGAATGAAAATGGCACTGGAAGATTTCAGACCTATGATGGAACGCTGCAGCAATTGCTCGGCATGTAAATGGACAATATTCGATAAAATAAAAAGTTTACGGTATGCAGAGAATTGCCCGAGCGTAACCTACAGTAATTTTAATACTTATTCGGCAAGGGGAAGATTTCAGCTGTCGCTTACCATGCTGGAAGGCAGATGCACATATACCGATACCATTATTGATGTTATTCATCAATGCACGACCTGCGGGCTTTGTGATGTTCAATGCAAATTGTGCCGGTACAATCTGGAACCTCTGGAACATAACATTGAATTAAAATGCAGGGCAGTAGAAGACGGGAAAATATTGCCCCGGCAGAAAACAATGATGGAAGCCCTCAAGAAGGAAAAAACGATGATGCCCGGGATGGTCAAAGGAGAGAGAAACAACTGGGCAAAAGGTTTGAAGTTAAGGGATCTCTCCAAGGAAAAAGGTGATATACTGTTCTTCCCCGGTTGCCGTTACAGCTATGATAAGGACCTCTGGAATATAGTTCAGACTTCAGCCAATATCCTTCTTCAGGCCGGGGTCAACATAGGTGTCATGGGAAATGCGGACATGTGCTGTGCAGGACGTGCCATGAATATGGGTTTCCGCAATGAATTTACCGAACAGGCTAAAAAAAATATTAAAGCATTTGAAGCCGTGGGTGTTAAGACAATAGTTACACCATGCTCCGACTGCTATCATACCTTTAAACGTCTTTACACAAAACTGGGAGCAAAATTTGAGGTAGTCCATACGGTTGAGTTTATTGAGAAACTGATCAAAGAAGGGAAAATAAAATTAACAAAATATGTCCCTTTAACGGTCACTTATCATGATCCTTGCCATTTGGGCAGATTAGGTGAACCGTACGTGCCCTGGGATGGAAAGGAGAAGAAAATCAGGAATCAAATAGCCATATGGGAACCAAGGCGTCCCAGATACAACGGTGCTTATGGGATTTACGACGCCCCGAGGAATATATTGAAAAGTATACCGGGAATTAAATTAGTTGAAATGGAGAGGATTCGTGAATACTCATGGTGCTGCGGGGCCGGTGGCGGATGCAGTGAGACATATCCCGAATTTTCAGCTTTTACGGCATCTGAGAGAATTACCGAAGCTAATTCCACAGGTGCAGAAGCCCTGGTTACAGCTTGTCCCTGGTGTGAACATAATTTCATAAATACACCGGACAATAATGGAAAACCGATTAAGGTGTATGATGTAATCGAATTGGTGAATCAAGCATTATAGGGAGGAAGTGAAAGATGGCATTAGCACCTGAAGTATATAAAGCATTTGAAGATATTGTGGGTACACGGAATATATCACAGGATATAGGCATATTGGAAACATACCGGTGTATCCCTGCTCAGTCATCCGCCCATTACGGCCCTTTTTATAAGCATATTACTCCGAGGCCGCAGGCGGTTTTACTGCCGGGCAGTACCGAAGAAGTACGGAATATCGTCAGGCTTTGTAATAAGTATAAGATTAAGTTCAAGGCTGCCGGCACGTTCTGGGCAGCCATGGGATACATAGCCTCCGACAATGCCGTTCAATTAGATATGAGGCGAATGAGAAAGATCGAGATCGACGAAAAGAATCAGACTGCTATCATCGAGCCCTATGTAATCGGTGCAACTCTTCAGGCGGAAGCCATGAAGGTCGGGTTGAACTGCAATATCCCGGGTGTCGGCTGCAGCAGTTCTGTTGTCGCAAGTACCGCAGGATGGGCGGGTGGCGGTCCCAGCAGCGTCGCTTTTGGAAGTCATGCGGAAAATCTTCTTGGAGCCGAGTGGGTTCTCCCTGATGGAGGAATATTACGAACCGGTTCCATTGGAGCTGGAGACGGCTGGTTCTGTGGGGAAGGGCCCGGACCAAGCTTAAGAGCTTTGTTTAGAGGGGGACTTGGAACAACAGGTTCATTTGGAGTATGCACCAGAATAGCGGTAAGATTATATCCCTGGCCGGGCCCGACACACTTACCATCTGAAGGAACGATACCTGCCTATAAAGCGGTACTGGCTGATAACTTCAAATGCTATACCCTCTGTTTCCCCTCATGGAAGGCATGGACTGATGCCGTAACTCTGGTATGGGAAAGCGATATAGCTTATCTCGGCCACCGACAGTTCAATATGTTCGGCCGGGAAGTCAAGGGCACCATGTTGAGAATCCTTACGGATCCGGATAAACAGCTCTGCGACATCCCGACCCTGCTCGATGACCCGGTACTGAAGAAACAGACGGAGGATATGAAAATCGAATTCCAACTGGTTATTGCAGGCATGACCAAGCGGGATATGGAATATAAAGAAAAGGTTGTTGATAAGATACTGGAGCAGACCGAAGGCTGGAAATCAAAAATGATGCTTGAACCGGACCTTGCCGACTGGTCATTGTTATACCTGCTCCGTCTGGGGCACAAGAATCTGAATTACGTAATGTGCGGTGCGTATGAGGGAAATTTTGGTTTGACTCCGAATATGTATATAAGTACGACACTAATGGAAGAAGCAGCTGCATTAAAACTCAAATGGGAAAGGGAGACCACGGCGATAGCGGCGACAGGTGGAGATTCGGAGATGGGAAGCATATCGACGATAGGAGGTGGCGGCACATCAATGTGGGAATTCTTTACCAATTTTGATGCATATGAGAAAGAATCGATTGAAGGGACTTGTGCCTTCTTTGATGATTCTCAAAAATGGATGCTTGAGAAAGGTCTAGGTCGTGATATGGGAAGAGGAAATATGGATTGTCGTACAATTGAAGGTTATGAAGTTTCGCAGGAATATCACGATTCAATTTATGGTAAAACACCTCAGCCTTTAATCTGGCAATATCAATGGAAGGTAAGGGAGGCCTTTAATCCAAATTATCTAAGTGATACATACTATAAAACATTAACACCAAAATAGACCCAGTCGAACAATATGTCAAGTTATTTAGTTATTTACGGTCGTCCCCCTTTTTCATCATTAAAATAAATTAATACTTGCCAATTGAAGCAACTACATTGTAAAAATATATTGTTAATATCCATCCGGAAACAACCAGTTTCTGGATGGATACTAATTAAAATCAATAAAACAAGGATAAGCGGATGACCTCGATCCCCATTACCCCCATTCTTGCAGCCCTTCCCGGGGCGATCTCGACGGGAACGGCCTTTGGCAGCGACATAATACAGATGTTTGTTAACGCAGGTTTGATAGTCAAGATCGTGCTGATGATCCTGATCCTCTTCTCTGTTATCTCATGGGCCATAATCTTCATGAAATGGAAGTTTTTCCGGAATGCCAGGCAGGAAACCGACTATTTCCTCGACATGTTCTGGGACACCACGGAACCGGCTAAAATTCACAAGGAATGTCAGGATCTGACCTTCAGCCCTGTGGCGCAGCTTTTCAGGGCAGGGTATTCCGAACTCATGCGCATGAACAAGATCCAGAAGCCCCCTTCTTCAGGAGAAAAGGACCATGCTATAAACGGCTTGTCTGATTATGTTGAGAGGGCTCTAAAACGGACATACATACAACAGAACAGCAGGCTGGATAAGGCCTTATCCTTTCTGGCCACAACAGGGAATACGGCCCCCTTTATCGGGCTCTTCGGAACGGTGTGGGGGATCATGGAATCTTTCAGAAGCATCGGAATGAGAGGGTCGGCGAGTCTTGCAGTAGTGGCACCTGGTATATCCGAGGCCCTTATAGCCACGGCGGTCGGACTTGCCGCTGCCATTCCGGCGGTGGTGGCCTTTAACCATTTTTCCAACAAGGCCTCGGAGATGAGGTCCGAGATGGAGACTTTCTCGGCGGATTTTCTCTCTCTGGTGGTAAGGCAGAGGTTTAGAAAAAGTTCGGGGTCAAAGTAAGGATTGATTTATTGACCTCTATGCGGAGCCATAAAGAGTCTGGAGAGGGATTAATCTTTATTTTATTAAGGTAATTACGATTATGTTAAGCGGCGGGAACGGTCAAAAGAGGTTTATGTCGGACATCAATGTCACCCCCTTTGTGGATGTTATGCTTGTGCTGTTGATCATTTTTATGGTCACGGCCCCCATGATGATGGAGGGTGTGGAGGTAAATCTTCCCCAGACCACGGCAAAAAATATCAAAAGCCAGGAAGACCCCCTTATCCTGACCGTCAGTAAAGATGGGATGATTTCCCTGGAAAAACACATTATCAAGCTGGAAGAGCTGGAGACAAAGCTGAATTCGATTTTTAAATACCGCCGTGATAAAGAGGTCCTGCTGCGGGCGGACAGGGATGTATCCTATGGTTATGTCATAAAGGTCATCGCAGGGGTCAAGAGGGCGGGCATTGACAAGCTGGGCATGATCACGGAACCTCTTGATTAATGCTCCCCAAGGAGCCATTTTAGATAAGTTTTAGAAATTCCGGGATCTGATATTTATGGCAGCAACGTTGTTAATGGAATCTTCTGATAATTTTATGGACAATGGATGGTCCAGGATGCTGGTGCTGTCCCTGTTCTTTCATCTCAGTGTCTTTGCTGTGATAATGTTCGTTCCAGGCGCCCTTCCTTCAGGTACTACCAGAGGAATTGTCTATGAGGTAAACCTTGTTGAGATGCCCGCTTCAGGCGGCTCTGCTGATCAGAAGGGAACATCAACAACGGTCGAGGGCAAGGGCATGACGATTCCTGAACCTAAAAAAGACAGTCCGGCAAAGAGGATCGCCGTGCCGACACCGAAAAAAGAGGAAAAACCCCTTATTGTCGCCAAGAGGACCGTTACGAAAGAGAGCAACCCGGTAAAGAAACCGGAGCCTAAAGTATCTTCATCACAATTAATAGACAGGGCCATTTCAAATATAGAAAAAAAAGTCAAATCCAAAGAGGGCGATCATGTTGATAAGGCTATTTCAGCCCTGGAAAAAAAGGCAGGAAGCGACGGTGCCTTCGGCGCTGGTCCTTCCGCAGGGGCCGGGGGGAGCCTTACCGGCCTCCCCATACGTCTCTATCAGATGGAGGTCGAATACTGGATTAAAAGCAAGTGGTCTTATCCAGTGTCGGTTGAAAGCGGGAAAAAGCTTGAGGCAACCGTTATTCTGGATGTCAAAGATGATGGAAGCATTCTGGATACCCGGCTTACTAAAAAATCAGGTGACAGTATTTTTGACCAGTCGGTCTTAAAGGCTATAGAAAGATCGAACCCCCTACCACCCTTTCCCGAAGTAATAAGGAAAAGTCATGAAGAATTTGAGATCAATTTTAATCTTAGTGAACTG
>JAFGDF010000229.1 GCA_016932235.1 Deltaproteobacteria bacterium
GCGCTTGATACACTGGACGCTACTCCCATTCCATGGGACGATGATGCTTACAGGATCGAAAACGGCATGGTGACATGCGGTAAGATTCCTGACATGGCGCCACCGCCGCCCGGCCTGCCCGCAGGCGCCTCTTGCAAGGCTCCTGACGGCAGGGTTCCTCCCGCACTGAAGACGATCCATAATGTTCTTCCGCGGCGCACTCCATTAGTGGATGTGGAAAAGGGCATTACCTGGGGCCTGTACTGCTTCAATCATCGCGGATTTGACGTTATTAAGATGCCGGATGGGACAACGCACCCCAGCTATGCCAAAACACCCGGTTCCATGCCATTTGCCGATATGTTCAAAATGAAGAACGGGAAGATTCGGGGAATTTTTGCCTACGGAGTCATGCTGCCCTACGGCATCGGGGATGGATGGTCCCCTTCCATATTCGAATAGAAGACCAGGCACAGGAGGTAGTGAGTCATAACCCTCATATTTTAGACCGCAAATGGCGGGGTATTCACGTTAGATTTTAATAAAGGGGTCGCCCATTAAAAGGAAGGTATATAAAGATGGCAGGCGCGTTCAAACAATATTTTGTAAGGGGTCCTAAACCTGAGGAAACGAATGAGACGATAAAACGATATATCGCAATGTTGGATGATGATGTGGTGAAGGGGAGCTTCTTTTTCAGCGCTCTCTTCATGCAGCCAAAATACTCCACTCAAGTCAACCCACCGCATTACCATCCCTATTCCGAAGTGCTTTTCTTTCAAGGACTGAATCCTGACAAACCGGAGGAACTCGGATGGGAAATTGATCTGTATATCGGCGAGGAGTTTGAAAGGCATACAATAACCAAGACTTCATTGGTCTATTTTCCGCCGCGGCTGGTTCACTGCCCCATTATTTCCAGAATGAAAAAACCAGTCTTCCACATTTATAGCGTTACGGGTCCTGTGGATGTGATAAATCTTTTTAATGGAAAAGTGAAACAGGAAGGCATCTTTGAAAGGCATTATGACAAGAATATTTTGAGCGGGCCTAAAGCGGGAGAATCTCGGAAAGAATACAGAAATTGCACAACCTATCTGGATGACGACGTCATAAAAGGCAGTTTCCATTTCGCATCATCTTTCGTGAGTAACGATAATCCTCTCCAGCAGCAAAATGCCAGATCCCATCCTTACGGAACTGTTTTGGGATTCTTTGGCATTGATCCGGAGAACCAGTTTGAGTTAGGCGCGGAAGTTGAGCTGCTTATGGGTGACAAACTGGAAAGGCAAACCTTCAACAGATCTGCGGTCGTCTTTGTTCCCGCTGGAATGAAGTACTGTATCTCTAATACTAAGGTTAACCGGCCGTTTATATTTGTTGAGCGTTCAAGTGGCCCTAAACTGTTTTAAAAAGACATTTTACGTGTAGGATCCACAAAAATGAGGACGGTCCGGAACAGATCTTTGAAATAAAAAAGCAAACACCACAAAAAGATTTGATTTATACGGCCTAACCCATTATTTTTGATCGTTAAATAAACAATCTAACATTTTAAAGGAGGATTTTTCCATGGAAAACAAATACACTCGACGTGAAGTATTGGGGTTGGTAGGAGCTGGTGCTGCAGTTTTAGGGGCATCCAGCCTTGCGAATTCTGCAACTAAAAATGAAGCTACCCCTGGGCAACAGGAGGAACATGCTGTGACACCTTTAAAGAAATTCAATAAATACGGTGAGGATCTCGAGTATCACCTGATGCTTCGAACATCTCCCATTGCCGCCAAGATGCTGGTAAGTGAATCCGATATTCCTGAAGGAGCGCTCAGGCCAAAAAAGGACCGTGGATATCATTTTTCCCAGTGTCAGGCCTTTGCCCTGTCCCGCAGGGACGGGGTCACAATCGCCATGCTGAAGGAAGATCACTGGTGTCCGGCCGCCCCCCTTGCCTATGGAAATGTGCCGCCGAACCAGCAGAGCGAGGGCTATGACTG
Organism: Deltaproteobacteria bacterium; assembly: GCA_016932235.1. Next base: position 1,974 of record JAFGDF010000229.1, read on the forward strand.
CTTTCCCTATGGAAAATATGTGGGTATTGTCACAGCCCCTTTGAAAGACGCGAGTTTTATACCCGATGTGGTCATCATCTGGTCCAACAACGCACAGCTGAGGGCGCTGATCCTGTCCATGGACAGAACGGAAAGCTCTCAAATAAAAAGCCGTTTACTTCCCCCTTCCTGTTCTTATGCCGTGGTCAATCCCATACAAGATAACAACTACTGGATGGTACTGCCTGATCCCGGAGAGTATGAGAGGGGAGTGGGTACGGAAGACGAGATGATGTTCTCTGTCCCGAGTGCTAAAATGGAGGCCCTGATTGCCGGGTTGAGGAAAAGTGAGGGGGGTTATTTTGCCTATCGTCATCATCATCCCTTCATTCGACCGGATTTTCCAAGACCCGATTTCTATAGACAGTCGTTTAAATCCTGGGGTCTGGATGCTGATGATACACTTGATTGGCCAGAATATAAATAGCGTATAGCGTCCGTAAAAAAGTAAATAACTCAGTGAAGCCCCGCCGACTGGAGTCGGCGGGGCTCCACTAATAGTAGTCATAACCCCTCCATCCCAAAAAGCACCATCCTTTCCAGACAAAATAAATCCGCCTGAGGACGGACAAGCCCGCCCGAGGCGGACAAGCATATTTTGACATAGTTAATTTAATAAGGTAATATCCTAGAAAATTGAACTTCGTTAAATCCCTAATCTAACAAATTTTTATCCACAATCATCGAGCTTTTGGTATAGATAAACCTTAATGAGAGGGATCTATGAACCAAGACCACACCAAGCGTAAACTCACCGCGATATTAAGTGCTGATGTTGTCGGTTACAGCCGGCTCATGGAAGCAGATGAATCTTGGACAATAAAGAACCTTGAAGAAAACAAGAAACTGGTGAGTTCATTCATCAAAGAGCATAATGGCCGTGTTGTGGATGCACCCGGTGATAATTTACTGGCTGAGTTCAGCAGTGTCATTAACGCGGTTCAATGTGCGGTCAAAGTACAGGAGGCGCTTAATAATAAAAATTCTAAACTGATGGAAGATAACCGAATGCACTTCCGGATTGGTGTCAATCTGGGAGATGTGGTTGAGGAGGAAGACCGGATATATGGCAATGGAGTTAATATCGCTGCTCGACTGGAGGGTCTTGCTGAACCCGGAGGGATCTGTATTTCAGGAACAGCCTATGATCAGGTAATAACGAAACTCAATCTGGAATATGAATATATAGGTGAACACAGTGTAAAAAACATAGCCATGCCGGTAAGGGCATATCGCGTGGTAATTGATACTGAAGCAGCAGGAAAGGTTAGTAAAGAAAAACGATCTCATAAAATATCAAATTCTTTTAATATAGCTATTGCTATCTTAATTCTTCTAGTAGTTGCTTCAGGAATTACAGTCGCCGTCCTGTATCAAAAACTGTCCGAACCACGTCAGGTAATGCGCTTTTCATATGAGCTTCCGGAAGGCCGGCAATTCAGCAATCTTCAAATGCCGTCCATAGCAATTTCGCCCAATGGAAAACATATTGTATACAGCACAAATGAGGGCCTCTATTTGCGTTCTATTGACGAAATGACTGCCAAACTCATTGCCGGAACCGAAGGGAGCACATCACAGCCCTTCTTCTCCCCTGACAATAAATGGATAGGATATCTTTCGGTTAGCGATTTAAAGATGAAGAAGATCGACATTAATGGAGGCGCGCCGGTTACTTTATATGACAAAACCCCATACGGTGCTAATTGGGCGACAGATAGCACAATTATATTTGGCCAACTTGGTGGGGACATAATGAAGATTTCCTCAAGCGGTGGGACTCCTGAACCTCTTGCTGAAACGAAAGACATGACATCCATTTTTCCACAAATGCTGCC
>JAFGDF010000029.1 GCA_016932235.1 Deltaproteobacteria bacterium
AACTTCGAGAAGTCTCATCACGGACATGGTTTCCGTATAGTTACCTTCAACGTAGATTTCTGTCGTGGTCTGTTTACGGTATCTCAATACTTGCTGAATTTTTTTGAGGTTAACCTTCTGTAGATCGTTGAGGTATTTGGCAACCGTATGACGGATATCGTGGTATCCGAATGGTTCAACCTTGGCGTTATCGCAAAGAGTTTTTAAGCCTGTGAATTAAGAATAAGTGGTTTTTTCACCTGTTCTTATTCACAGGCAAACACAAATTACCTCCCAACATAGAATCTATAGAAACGTAAAAAATCTGATTTCTTAGCCCTATTAGCTCTAAGAAACTAAAATCCTATCTATTAGAAAAAGAGAACAAATTTATCGTGAAGGGAATATAACGGCCTTCGAATTTTTTTCGGGAACAAACATTAAATGTCCCCAGATAATATAGCGTTACCATAACGCTACGAATCGTTACCATCTCAATAAGTAAAGCTGTAGCAATGGAAGCGAGCTGCTCATTTTTCCACCTATCTTTTTGAATACGTTGTGCGCCCCCGGATTTTTTCACAATGTTATTAAGAAGTTAAGGCCGTTAAACAAAATGGTTTGATGGTGAAAGGGGCTCTGAGCCACAGTGGCACGGATATTGATATGATGGATCTTAAAAGCAACGTTTTTTCAGTCTGGGGAGGACAACGTTCCGTAAAGGAGTTGGTATTCATGGATTTAGTACTGTAAGCAATTTGAAGAACTCAGTTTATTCAACTTCAAATGAAAACTGCTGATAAAATATGGATGAAGGAGTGGTCAAAAATGTTTCCTGTTGATGGTAAAGAGGGAATAAAATGAGAAATAAACCGGAGAAGTATGTGTGTGCCCACTGCGGGTATGCGGCAGACGGCAGGTTTTTAGGGGATATATGCCCTCAGTGCGGCCTGACTTACTGGAAATGCAGCAAGTGCGGATATACCATCACCGCAGCCTCGCCGCCGGATTTCTGCCCGGAGTGCGGCGAAAAGTGCGATTTCCTAAATGTCACCTGTTATACACCAGAATGCGGCGGTCCAGGTCATATGGATACGAGGCTATAGGTGCCAGGCGCAAGGCATGAGGCCGATGGTCTGATAAAATCTTACAGTTTAAAAGTGGGAATATCATGGAATTTTCAGGGATTATCAAGACAGGGAATCTGAAGGGAAGGAGAAGCATGTCCCGAAAATCACGTTAGACAGGGGACACCAAGAGGGAATGGATAGCGTGAGCGTGGTGATGGGCCATTAGATGGAGATGAAAGGCTGATTTGGGTAACGAGGGGAGCAGGATAGGGGGAAATATGGCACAGATCAAGTTTGTGCAGACCTGGGATACGGTTGCAGGTCGAAAGCAGGAGTATGCCGCCTTTATTACCATGGAGTTTCTGCCGGGTTTGAAGGCGGCAGGGCTGGATGTGGATTCCGGATGGTACACCCTCTTGGGCCGCGGCCCGCATATGGTGGTTGACAGCCTGGCCGGATCACTCAACGAGGTGGAAAAAGCAGTTCACAACAAGGAAGCCCGGGAGATGCTGGACCGGTTTATGAACCTGGTGACAGGCTACTCGAGCTGTGTGCTTGAGTCTGCAGGATGGGAGACCCGGGAGCGGGGGGAGGCGTCTACCCGGGGAGCGGCGAGGTTTCTTCAGGTATGGGATATCCTGCCCGGAGAGCGTGAGGCATTGGAGCGATTTGTGAGGGAAGAGCATCTTCCGGAAATGGCACGCATCGGGCTGGAGGTGACTTCCGCGTGGCGTCTCGCGTTGGGGGCAGGTCCTCAAATCGTTTTAGAGGCGACTGCAGCGGATCTGTCTAATATTTTTAATGCACTGGGTGATGAGCGCTATTTGAGGTTGATCATGAGGATCGAGGAAATGGTGACCCGCCAAGAAAATCGGGTAATGGTTCGGATCGAACGTTTTCTGGATGTTCTCTACAATATGTATGGCCGGGCCATACGGGCCGTTTTACCCGATACGATGCATTCAATGGTGGGTCCAGTCGGGGAATAGAGAGGGAGGGAATCATGCGCCGGGAGATGAATCCCATGAAGGATCGATACCTTGTGCCGAAGGCCTTTCAACAGCGGGCCCGAATCTCGGGACGTAAGGCCTATGACCGCGAATATGCCCGCTCCATCCACGACCCCGAAGGCTTCTGGGGTGAAAAGGCCCGGGAACTTCTGTCCTGGCACGCCCCGTGGGAAAAGGTCCTGGAACATAACTTCGCCGAGGGCCGCGTGGCATGGTTTCAGGGTGGCAAATTGAACGCCTCCTATAACTGCCTGGACCGGCACATCCAGACCTGGAGGCGCAATAAGGCCGCTATTATCTTCGAGGGGGAACGGATCGGTGACAGCCGTACATTTACCTATCAGGACCTATATTACGAGGTCAACAAACTGGCCCAGGTGCTGAAAAAGCTGGGGGTTCGAAAGGGTGATCGAGTGACGCTCTATCTTCCCATGATTCCCCATCTGGTCATTGCCATGCTCGCTTGTGCACGTATCGGGGCGGTTCACAGCGTGGTCTTTGGGGGTTTCAGCGCCGAGTCCTTAGCCAATCGAATCCAGGACTGCCGGTCCCGATTTCTGATCACCAGTGACGGAGGATTCCGTTCGGGACGGGTCGTGACCCTGAAACAGAATGTGGATGAGGCCTTGGAACACTGTCCTTCGGTGGAAAAGGTGCTCGTGGTTCGCCGTACCCGCTGGGAAATTCTCATGAAACCGGGTCGCGATCTCTGGTATCATCGGGAGATGCGGTCACCCGATCTTAGGCCCTATTTGGAACCTGAATGGATGGATGCTGAAGACCCGCTGTTCCTTTTGTATACCTCAGGCAGTACAGGCAAGCCCAAAGGCCTGGTGCACACAACGGGGGGCTACCTTCTGTATGCGGTAAGCACGTTTTTGGATGTATTTGATTACAGAGATGAAGATGTCTTCTGGTGTACCGCGGATAGCGGCTGGATAACCGGCCACAGCTATCTGGTTTACGGACCGCTCTGCGCAGGCGGCACCAGTGTTATGTTTGAGGGGGTTCCGAGCTATCCGGCCTATGACCGTTTCTGGGACGTGGTGGAAAAATATGGGATCAACAGCTTTTACACCGCGCCTACCGCCATCCGGGCGCTTCATAAGGAGGATGATGCATTGGTCCATAAACGGGATCTTAGCAGCCTCCGTCTTTTGGGTTCTGTTGGGGAACCGATCAATCCCGATGCTTGGCACTGGTACTACGAGGTGGTGGGGCAGGGGCGGTGCCCCATTGTGGATACATGGTGGCAGACCGAAACCGGCGGTATCATGTTGAGCCCACTGCCTGGGGCCATAGACCTCAAACCAGGTGCTGTAACGGTCCCTTATTTCGGGATAGAGCCGTGTCTGCTCGATGAGAAAGGAATGGAAATTGAAGGGCAGGGAAAAGGGCTTCTCTGTATAAAGAGACCCTGGCCGGGTATGGCCCGCACTATCTACGATGATCCGGGACGTTTTCAGAAGACCTATTTCTCGGATCATCCCGGCTATTACGTTACCGGTGACGGGGCCCGACGTGATGAAAACGGATACTACTGGATTACAGGCCGGGTAGATGATGTCATCAATGTCAGCGGACATCGTATGGGCACGGCCGAGGTGGAAAGTGCTCTTCAGGCCCATCCAGCAGTAGCGGAGGCTGCGGTGGTTGGCTTTCCCCATGAGATCAAGGGTGAGGGGATTTATGCCTTCGTCATCCTGAAACCGGAACAGACGCCGAGCGATGCGCTCCGGACGGAACTGGTGCAACAGGTACGTCGCCTCATCGGTCCCATTGCAACGCCGGATCAGATACAATGGACCGATGCCTTGCCCAAAACGCGCAGCGGGAAGATCATGCGCCGTCTCCTGCGGAAGATTTCAGCAGAAGACATATCTGATATGGGTGACACATCGACGCTATTGGATGCCGACGTGGTGGACCGACTCATCCAGGGAGCAAAGAAGCACTGAGAACCCCACGACTACGCTTTACAAGTAAAAGGGGATATGCATGAATCTAAAAGAGACTATTGTGTTCGTGCCTTTGGATGTGTCAAAGGCGGTCAGAGAAGACTATTATATCCGGAATTATTGAACAATTACCGGAAACAGTGGCGCTTGATCCTGTTTGCGGGTGATCAAAAGGTTGAGAATCCGGTCAGCGATTTTTATGGGAAAGAGATTCATCGGGATGATGAAGGAATCGATGTTCTATGAGGCCATGCCTGAAAACACGGTCCGTTGCAATCTGTGCAATCATCGTTGCAAGATTTATGAGGGCAAGCGGGGCATTTGCGGGGTGAGGGAAAACCGGGGCGGAAAGCTCTACAGCCTCGTATATGGGAAGATCATTGCAGAACATATCGACCCGATCGAAAAAAAGCCGCTTTTTCATTTCCTGCCCGGTTCGATGGTATTCTCTATCGGGACGGTGGGCTGTAACTTCCGATGTAAGTTCTGCCAGAACTTCGATATCTCTCAATACCAGAACCAACATAAGGGGAAGATCGTCGGACAAGACCGCACTCCAGCACAGATTGTGGCATCGGCAAAGGCGGCTCAATGCAAGTCCATTGCCTACACCTACACCGAACCCACCATTTTTTATGAATTTGCTCTGGATACGGCGGCGCTGGCGCGTGAGGAAGGGATCAAAAACGTATTTGTCAGCAACGGCTATATGAGCCCCGAGGCAGCGCGTCACATCGCGCCTTATTTGGATGCCGCGAACATCGATATCAAGGCGTTTTCCGATATCTTTTATAAAAAGGTCTGCGGTGCACGTCTCGAACCTGTCTTGGAAACGATCCGGTTGCTGAAGGCGCTTGGGGTGTGGGTGGAAACAACTACGCTCATTATCCCGGGTCTCAATGACGGGGATGAGGAGCTGCGCGATATTGCACGGTTCATAAAAGACGTTGGGACTGAGGTTCCGTGGCATGTCACCCAGTTTTATCCCACATATGAGATGCTCGATAAAACGCAAACGCCGGTGGACACCCTGCGCCGGGCGCGCGATATAGGAATGGAAGAGGGCCTGCGCTATGTGTATGAGGGGAACGTGCCGGGAGAGGGGGGCGAACATACATACTGCCCTTCTTGCGGGGCCGTGCTTATTGAACGCTATGGCTTGGAACTTTTAGATAGTCGGTTAAAGGATGGAAGATGTCCGGAGTGTGAAACAGCAATTGACGGTGTGGGGATGTAGAGTTTTAAAGTGGCTAAAGTGAGCTTGCCCAATGACTCACACGGAGACGCAAAAGTACTGCTATGAAAAGCAGAGGTGGCAAGAGAAAAGCCCAAAAATTGCCGTCTCTTTGTGGCTTGGCGGCTTTGTGTGAGTCTGTTTTTTTTGCGACTGTACCGCGGTGGGATAAATTAAATATGGATATTGGCATCAAAGTTGAGAATTATTTGAAAGATCGTTTCGGACCAAAAACCCTTCTGATCTCCATAGAACGGCTCGGCGAGGGGGTACACGGGGAGGCCTATCTGGTGCGATTCAATCATACGGAAGGGGAAGAGCGGTTGATCATGAAAACCCTCTTTCATTCCAGATTCGGGCATGATCACTACTCCGACCGGGCCCAAGTCCTGCTCCTGGCCCAGTCCAACTTCAACGAGATGCCCAAGCATGTGAGGGCCGTGGATGTGGTAGGGGAGTCGCCCGACCGGCTCATATCCGTGAAAGATGCTCGGGAATTCTACATATTCATGGAAGAGGCCGAAGGGGTCTCCTACTTCGAGGACCTGGAAGCGATTCTGAAGCTGGGACGTCTGACCGACCAGGATAGGGAACGGGCCCGAATGCTCGCCCGTTTCATTGCGGAGGTCCACGCGAACAGGTATATAGGGGAGGATGCAACTACCCTGTACAGAAGGCGTATCCGGGATCTGATAGGGCACGGCGAGTGCATCATGGGCATCATCGACGCCTATGACCCAGTGGACTTCACAACAGACAGGGGACTGGTGGCCTATGCCGGGAAAGCCCTGAGCTGGTGGGGAAAGATCAGGGACCGGGGAGAACGGCTGTGCAGCGTCCACGGCGATTACCACCCAGGCAACATTAGATTGCAGGGAGATGATTTTATCATGCTGGACCGCTCCAGGGGAAGCTGGGGCGAACCGGCCGACGATGTATCCTGTCTCAGCGTGAACTATATCCACTACGCGGTGAAGGAGCGGGGAACCTTTGCTGGTCCCTTTGCCGAATTGTTCCGGATCTTTCTGGATGCCTACATCGAAAAGACCGGAGATATAGGGTTCTTTGAGGTGGCGCAGCCTTTTTTCGCCTTCAGGGTCCTGGTCATCGCCAATCCGAAGTTCTACCCGGACGATACGACCGAGACCAAGAGAAGGCTGATGAATTTCGGGTTTTCGGTCCTTGATACTGCGAGGTTCGAGCCGAACAAGATCTCAGAATACCTGGAGGGGGGGAAATGAGCTTCTGTCTATGGCTGACCGGCCTCCCGGGTTCCGGCAAGAGCACGACCCTGAAAAATCTGTCGGCGTTACTGTCCGCATTCGGGATTGAACCGGTCGTCCTAAGCCTCGACCACATACGAAAAATTATTACACCCGAACCGAAGTACACAGATGAAGAACGTGGCATCGTTTATCGTGCACTGGTCATGATGGCCCATCTCCTGATTCAGGAGGGCGGAAGGCATGTGATCATAGACGCCACTGGAAACCGCCGGGAATTCCGGGATCTGGCCCGACAGTTCATCCCGGATTTTGCAGAAATATACATCGAATGTCCCCTCAAGACGTGCGAGGAGCGGGAGGCTTCGCGCCAAAATAAGCCGGTGGAAAAAGACCTGTATCAACGCGCCATAAAAGGGGCGCTGGCCGGGGGACTGCCCGGTGTTTCGGCCCCTTACGAGGCGCCGATAAACCCTGAAGTCCGGGTACGCTCGGACGTCCTGTCTCCAGGGGAATCCGCGGAAAGGATCATGGCCTATGTGCGATCCCGATGGGCCGAGTCATTACCATGATGAGCATGCTGAGAGGAATATGCTAAAGACAGCCATCGAGGCGGCAATAGTGGCCGGCCGGGTCATTGCCGAACGTTACCCGGGGGGACGAAGCGTCACCATGAAGGGCTTCCGTGATCTAGTGACCGATGCCGATAGAGCGGCGGAATCGCTGATTTTTGAACTGATTCAGACCCGGTTTCCCGATCATGCCATACTCTCTGAGGAGGCAGGAGGCGACCCGATCGGCCGGGGATACACCTGGGTGGTGGACCCTTTGGACGGAACGACCAATTACGCCCACCACAATCCAGTGTTCGCGGTCTCCATTGGGGTGATCGAGAAAGGCCATCCGCTAATCGGGGTCATTCACGACCCCTTGAGGAATCAGATGTTTGTGGCCCAACGCGGGGCCGGGGCGAGGCTCAACGACGCACCCATTCATGTCAGCGGGACAGAGGGACTCGGATCCGCCCTGATCGGAGTTGACTGGGGCCACGAAAATGCCGTACGCCGGAGGATGATGGATCATCTGAGCCGGATCCTCCCCAGGTGCAGGACCGTGCGCGCCTCGGGATCGGCGGCCCTGGCCTTGGCCTATGTTGCGGCCGGCTGGCTGGATGCATATGTGCATATGGGATTGAAGCCCTGGGATGTGGCCGCCGGCGTGCTTCTCATCCAAGAGGCGGGCGGATTATGCACCACAATTCAAGGAGAACCCTATCAGATAGAACGGCCTGACTGCCTGGCAGGCAACCGACTGATTCATGATGAGTTGTTGAGAGTTATACATGGTCCCATAGATTTCTTACCACTCTGAAGAAGAACTGCGGGGGATTTCTCCACGGACAGAGAGCACCCCATGGTCCTTATCCCGGTGAACCTGGGGAGAGAGCGCGGAGTGTCATCGGAGGGTGCCATGGCAAAACCATTCTGGACCGCTTTTGACGCCAATCTTCTGGCGGTCCTGGTGACCTCGATCATCATCTATGTCATCCACCGTTTTGAGTAATGGGCTCGCAATATAAGGGACGCTGGTAAAAAAGTAAATTAAATAGCGGTCTTTTTTAAGGATTCCGGAAATAATACAAAAAATAGTATACTTTTTCCCGGAATGGGTGGCAATTTTAATATGGTGGGCGGTGCGGGGTTTGAACCCGCGGCTTCCACCGTGTGAGGATGGCACTCTCCCGCTGAGTTAACCGCCCGTAAAGCTGCTTTGTATTAATATGACTTCCCGCTGAAGCGGGATTTATACAAAAGATATCTATTCATACAATAGAATAGGGGGGATGTAAATAAAAAAACGGGATCGCTTTTATAAGTCAGGCAAGCCCAACCATTTTCTTAAGCCCCTGGACCTCTCCTGGTTTAAGGCTGCGGTAATCACCTATTTTCAGATTACCCAGTTCAAGGTTTCCGAAACCGGTTCGAATCAAATGAACGGTTTGGAGACCGACCGCCTCCATCATCCGTCTAACAAGACGGGATCTTCCCTGTGTGATAGTCAGGCGAATAGTGCTCCTTTTGCCCGATTGTTCCACAAGTATGCTTTTTGAAACGCCGCTGAAACCGTCGTCAAGCAGAATTCCTTTTTGAAGCCTTGTTAACACCTCATCAGATACGTTTCCGCTTACAATTACCTTATATGTTTTGGGGACCCTGTAGCGGGGATGTGTCAACCTGTAAGAAAATTCACCGTCATTCGTTAAAAGGAGCAGGCCGATACTGTCAAAATCGAGTCTTCCCACAGGATATACCCTTTGAGACAGTTCCTTTAAGATATCCGTAACAACCGGTCTCCCTTCAGGATCTTTAAGTGATGAGATGTATCCGAAGGGTTTATTCATTATCAGGTATATTCGGGAGTATGTTGAGGGGATCTCTTTTCCGTCAAGGCTGATTATATCCCGGCCCCATGCAGCTCTTGTTCCCAGCTCGGTTATGATCCGGTTGTTCAGCATGATCCGGCCTGACCTGATCAATTCGTCGGCCTTTCGCCTCGATGCCAGGCCGGCCATGGAGAGAATCCGGTTAATTCGATGGTATTTCTTCGAGATCTCTTCCGGGATCGGTTCCGGTTGGATCGTTGTAAGTTCCCGGTCCATGGTCATGGTCATGGGGGCTGTCTTCCTCCTCTTTTTCCTTACCGCCTGTTTCGTTTGCCCCATCCCCTTTGGCTTCACTGTCCCGGTTCTGTTCCTGTCCGTTAATATTCTCCCCGGCTTCCCCGTCTTTCCCTGACTCGATGGTTTCTTTTTCGGTTTCCTGTTCAACTTCTTCACCCTGACCAACCTGTGTCGGCTGTATTTCGTCCGAGCCGAAAGATTTAATCTCCTTAAGTTTTGGAAGAGATGATATATCCTTGAGATCAAACACTTCCAGAAAACGTTTTGTTGTTCCATAGATAAGGGGTTTGCCCGGCAGATCTTTTCGCCCCATTATCTTTATAAGGCCTTTCTCGAGAAGCGTCCTTAAGATACCTCCCACATCCACCCCCCTGAGTTTTTCAATCTCGTGTCTGAGAATAGGCTGTTTATAAGCAATAATGGCCAATGTTTCCATAGCCGCTCCGGATAAGCGATTGGGGGTTGTCTGAAAAAGCTTTAGGATATATGAGCCATATTCGGGACGGCTTCTGAACTGAAAACCATTTGCCACTTCCTTTAACTCGAAGCTACGTTCCATTGAATCATATTCATATTTAAGCACCTCAAGGGCACCTTTTATATCAGCAGGACTGGAATCAGGTATGCATGAAAGTATCGCCTTTACAGTGAGAGGCTTGTCTGACGAAAAGAGCAGGGATTCAATAATCAGTTTAAATGATTTAGGCATAATCTTCTTCCTCGTTATCCTGAAAATGGGCATCAATCTGGATATCCATTCCAGGATCAGGCTGAAAAACCCTGACTAAACCTATGTGAACAAGTTCAAGGAGGGCTAAAAAAGTAACGATCAGTTCGGATATTGTACTGTCTTGATTGAAAAGATCCTTAAAATAGATCTTGGAATTTTGCTTTAACCGCTCCATTATATGTGCTGTTTTTTCTTTTATGGTCCAGGTGGTGGCCTTGAATGTTAAAGTTGTATCAGGGGCTATATTTTCCACTATTTTCTTGAAGGCATCCATAAGCTGGAAAAGATTCACCTCCAGTATGGGCTCTTCCGTCCGGAATTCGTTAATGGAGTCAGCATCCAGCCGGCGTTTGAATACATCTCTGTCCAATATCTCTCTTTCAGAGAGTTCAGCGGCTATTTCCTTAAATTTGAGATACTCAAGAAGGGGCCTTGTGATTTCGGTTCTTGGATCTTCCTCCTCGCCGTTTTCTTCTCTTTCAGGAAGGAGCATCCTGGATTTAATGTGTACGAGGGTGGACGCCATTACCAGAAAATCACCGGCCACACTGATATTAAGGGCCTTCATCATATCAAGATAACCGAGGTATTGTTCCGTAATCATGGCGATAGGGATATCAAATATATCCACCTCGTTCTTGCGGATCAGATGAAGAAGCAGGTCCAGGGGGCCTTCGAATATCTCAAGTTTTATTTTATATTCGGAGTTATCTGTCATCTATCTAAAATGCGGGTTTGAAAAACCGGGTTATACTCCAACCACTTTTTTTACTTCATCCATCGTATTTTCTGCAATCGATTTTGCCCTGCTGTTTCCACGCTCAATGATCTCTTTAACCCTGTCGATGTCCGACTCCAGTTCATTTCTTTTTTCCCTGATAGGTCCCATCGCCCTGATAAGGTTTTCAGCCATAACCTTTTTACACTCGACGCACCCTATTTTAGCAGTCTCGCAACCATCATGAATCTGGCGCACTCTTTCTCCAGGGGTATATATCTCATGAAAGGAGAATACATTGCACACCCCCGGATCACCAGGGTCTGTTTTTCTTGCCCTCTGGGGATCAGTGATCATGCTCCCTGTTTTGTCCCTGATTTCATTGTCCGTGTCATCTAAAAAAATAGCATTGCCATAGCTTTTGCTCATTTTTCGCCTGTCGGTTCCCAAAAGTTTTGATGTGGGGGCGAGAAGCGTATCCGGTTCAGGAAAAACAGGACTGTAGATATGGTTAAAACGCCTGGCTATCTCTCTTGTAAGCTCCACATGCGGGGCCTGGTCCTCTCCCACCGGCACACCGTTTGCCTTGTACATGAGAATATCAGCGGCCTGCAAAACAGGATAACCCAGAAAACCGTAGGTATACAGATCCTTATGGCTGAGTTCTTTTAACTGTTCTTTGTAGGT
>JAFGDF010000230.1 GCA_016932235.1 Deltaproteobacteria bacterium
ATGATCCCCAGGGAAGACCATGTATCCGGGGCCGTGCTGACCGAAACAGTGCCGTCCTCGTTGATCGAAAAAAGGAGATCAGCGGAAACAGGAGCGGCGCTCAGGGTATTCGCCCCGCCGCCGCCATCGATTTCTCCGGACCATCTGGCGTTATTCTCAATGATAAAATTATCGGCGCCTGTGTCGGAACCCTTCAGGTTGTCAATGCCGCTGAATATGAGGCCGTTTACAATCCCAGTGTTATCGCCGGTCAGGTTCCAGGTGGCGCCTCCACTGGGGCCGATAATGGTGTCGCTTCCGCTTCCGCCTATGATCTTTTCTATGTTGGCGACACTGGTGAGGGTATTGGTCCCGTCCGTAACGGAAATACTGCCGTCACTGTTGATCGTGAAAGTGAGATTGTCTGTTACCGCGGAAAAATTGAGCGTATCGATACCTTCGTCCGCATACTCCAGGACCGAGTCACTGCCCCAGCCATCCTGGAAAGTATAGGTGTCGTCTCCGGCGCCCCCGTAAATCGAGTCGGCCACACCCTGATTCCCGGTAAGGGTATCGTCATCATCGGTTCCGGCTATATCCTCCAGGAGGTATCCGTAACCTTCCATGGTTGACCCATGGAACAGCGGGTATGTCTCAATAAGACCGGTGGTAAACTCCAGCCTCCAGTTTCCGCCAAGTTTCACATTGCCCGTATCATCCGTGGATGCCGCCACATCGGCTCCTGTCAGGGAGCTCAGGTCCTGAACGAATTCTATTCCATAATCACCGTCGGCGATATTACATCCGTAAAGGAGGACATCCCCCCCTTCTGCCATGGCCTCCTTCCAGGCCTTCAGGCTTTCCGAGTATTCCTCCAGCCTGTCCCTGTCTATGATGCTGCTGCCAAGGCGCAGGGTCCCTATCGCGCCGTGTGATATTATGTGGACAGCGCTTATCCCCTGGTATCGCTCCAGTATATCGCTGATCTGCTCCAGCCCGTTCCGGTCGGCATCCAGTATGACCACGTCATACAGGGAATTTTCCGATGACCCGTCATCGTCCGAATCATCGATCGCCCTTTCCACCAGGGCCCCTTCATCATCCACTTCCGCAGGATCAGCCAAGATATCTTCCCGGGAGTCCCCTTCATCCGTGCTGGACTGAACATGGTTCAGGAGAGATTCATCCTGTGGGTCCGCCTGAACCGTATCCTGAGAATCATCTTCTTCATCCTCCGCCAGCCTGTCGAGCAGCGTCTCATAATCAGGTACTGACGGATCAATGATGATGATCTCCCTCCCTGAATCACGGGCAGCCAGATAGGCCGCCTGTTGGGCCGTAATGGTTTCAGCAGAACCAGCGGAACCATTTTCATCAACGACCTGAGGAGCCTGCTGGTCGGTATTTTCAGCCGCGGTTTCATCAGAATTGGCGGCATCCTCCCGGGATGTGTCATCAGAAGATACATCGGCGCTTTCCGTATCTTCTGACAATCGCGCCTTATCCTCCTGAACCGGTTGTTCGGCCGTCGCGTCTTCACCGGGATCATGCGCAGTGGTTTCCGCGCCCCCTGACTGGTTGTCGGATGCCGCCGTATCAACCGGTGCCGCCTGATCTTCATACTCCACAAGGGGAGCAACAGGATCAACGGACAATACCGTTGATTCCTGCAGATCCTGAGACGAGGCCACAGGATCTGCGGATAGCAGCAGACGGGGTTCCAGCGCCTCAAATTCAATCTTGCGGCGGCTGGTATGATTTCCTTTCCTGAATCTCTGTGAAAGGGATCTTAAGCCTTTGGTGATCCTTTTGATAGGAAGCATTTGGAGTTGCTCCTTAAATTAAATGGGTGTGCTAACTTCTTCTGTTAATTTTTTAAGTAATTATGAGAGGTTATATAATTAAAACAATGCACAGTCAATCATGCAAAATAAGGTATTTTACTAATGATTTTGCACTACTTTTTTCTAATACTTTAGTGCTAGAATATTACAGGACATTTCCGCCCACGCGGAAATCGTAAATTTTCAAACACTTCTGGATGCTGGATCCCTGGCCCAGACCGTAATCGAAGGACGTTCGGTTTAGCTTTCAGCGGGATCTTGTATTTATGATCTGTCTATTACCCTGAAGTCGCACCAGGGCGGGCAGGTCCAGCATGACGAAAAGGGCTTTTTACGACTTCATCAATATTGGGAAATAGAAAAAATCATCAACCAAGATCTGAAAGATTCATGATTTGTCAAACCATTGGTTTATTTCAATAATATCCGCTTCCGTTAAATTCCCCACCTCTTTTTTCAGTTGCAGGCTGTAGAGGATATAATCATACCGGGCCCTGGCATATTCCTGTCTGGACCTGTGGAGATCCCTTTCCGCGTCAAGCACTGCAAGGCTTGGATACAACCCGGATCTGAAACCCTCCCGTTTCGCTTCCAGCGCTATCATGGTCGAGATTACGGATTCCCGCAAGGCGGTGGTATTCTCTATGGAACCCTTGACGCCCAGAAAGGATGACCTTACCACGCGATTGGCCGTACGCACCTCCTTCTCCAGCTCCTGCTTCGCGGCCTGATGGAGTTCCCTCGCCTCATTAACCTTGGACTGTACTGAAAATCCCTGAAATATCGGGATATTGAGCTGGATAATGGCTTCCCTCGTCATAACGTCGCTATCTCCGCCATATAGAGAACCTCCTTCATCATCCCGGTTTAAACGACCGACAAGGGCCACATTAGGCATGTGCCCTCCTCTTTGGCGGTCGATTTCACGACCTGCCACCAGAACCTCCTGCTTTTTAATCAATATCCCGAGGTTCTGCTCCAGTGCCGCGTTCAGCCACTGATCAAGGTCGTCAGGGTCTGGATTTTGAAGGGGAAGAACATCATCCGACGGCGCGGATTGATCAACGGAACTATCCGTGGTAACTACCGTTACCGGCAACCTTGAAATGTGAAGGATTTTTTGCCCCGTGATTTCAGCCAGGGCCTCGAACGCGTCATCCAGCGTATTTTCAGCCAGCGTCCGCTGGGCAGTCGTGTAGGTCAGCCTGGCCTTGGCGTCATGAAAATCGGTTATGGGCGCAAGCCCGTTGGAATATCGCTCTTTCGCGAGTTCATAATGAAGTTTGAGGGCGTCTTCCTCAGCGATTGTAAATTCCAGGCTGTCCCTGGCTGCAAGAACTCCAATATAGGCCTCCGATACCCTCAGAATCAGATCTTGCTTCGCCAGTTCAAATTCCAGCTCCGCCTGTTTGACCTCTTCCCTGGACTGCAACAGCCGCATGATCGAGGAGTATCTGAATATGGGCTGATTCAGCGTCAGCGTGTAACCCTTGCTCGGATATCTCGCCATATTCGCGCCGAAAACAGCGACATTCGTATCCTCTATCCTCTGTTTCGTCCTCTGGTATGATCCATCCGCGATCAGGCTAGGCAACAGCTCGGCACGCGCCTGCCTGTATATCTCAGGGGAGGCCCCATATTTATAAGACGCGCTCTGAAACTTCGGGTCGTTCTCAACGGCCAGATTATAGATCTCCAGAAGATCCGCGGCTCTTACAGAGTATGACGGAAATAACAGGGATATAAAGACTGAAAGGAACAGGAAATGTCTGATTTTTCTTCTTATTCCAGTAACTTTTGATATATAAGAACAGGCAGTCGTTTTCATGGGAAGGGTCTCCAGTAAGGTGTGTTATATGCTTGTATATTCGGCTATCTTAATCTATTAATTTTACTATCTTATTACCAAAGAATGCAATAGAATAATTGACACATTGTGTCATTTTTAATATTATCCTGTGAATATAATCACAATCTTAATACGGAAGGAAGTCCATGGTGTACAGAATAGCAGTGATACCGGGTGATGGGACAGGACCTGAAGTTATAGCCGAGGCCATGAAAGTGCTGAATACAACGTCCGCTAAATTCAATTTCAAATATGAGACCACTGAATTTACATTCGGCGGGGAGCATTACATGAAGACAGGCGAAACCTTGCCCGACAGCGCCATTGAGGAGCTCAGGGGATTCAACGCTATTCTCCTGGGAGCGATCGGTCACCCTGATGTGCCTCCCGGAATACTCGAAAAGGGCATATTGCTTAAGGCCCGTTTTGAACTTGACCAATATATTAACCTTCGTCCGGTGCGCCTCTTCCCGGGTGTTGACACACCTCTCAAAAACAAGGGGCCGGCTGAAATCGACTACTGTGTCGTGCGGGAAAATACAGGTGACCAGTACACAGGCGCCGGAGGCTTCACTTTAAAGGGAACACCGAATGAAGTAGCTGTTCAGACCGCCGTGTATAACCGTTTTCAGGTGGACCGCTGCCTGAGATACGCGTTTGAATACACCAGGAAATTCGGGAAGAAGGCCAGAGGCAAGGGGGAAAATAATACCCTTGCGCTCGTGGGCAAGACAAATGTCCTGACATACATCTATGATCTCTGGGAAAGGGCTTTTCACGAGATGGGGAAAAAGGACTATCCTGATATCAAAAGGGAGTATTACCACGTGGACGCAACCTGCATGTGGATGGTCAAGAATCCGGAATGGTTCGACGTGCTTGTGACCGGAAACATGTTTGGTGATATCATCACCGATCTCGGGGCGATAACCCAGGGTGGGATGGGCCTTGCGGCCGGCGGGAATATCAACCCGGAAGGCGTAAGCATGTTTGAACCCATAGGCGGTTCGGCTCCCAAATACACGGGAAAAGGGGTTATTAATCCCCTGGCGGCCATCTGCGCGTGCGCGATGCTGCTCGAAACACTGGGAGAGCAGGAGGCTGCCACGGCGATAGAGGACGCGGTCAGATATGTCACCGCGAACAAACTCAAAAGCATGGACGCCGGCAGGATGGGTTACACAACCGGCGAGGTTGGAGACCTGGTAGCGCAGGAGGTTGCGGATCGGTAATAAGAGGCCTGCTTTACCGTTTCCGGCCATTGCAGAATGTGGCCCTCCAATTTAAATCCCTCCCGGCCTCCCTTTACAAAAGGGAGGAGAAGTAGCAATCCCCCTCGGAAGGCTGTCTGACAACGCCCATCTGCTACGTTACCCTCATCCCCCGTCATTGCGACGTACTTCTATGTACGCCTCATTCCTCGGGATTTCGGAAGCCTTGCATCTGGACATTGTCAAACAGCCTCCAATATGGAGGTTGCTGGACAGCATCTCGGTCCCCCTTTTCCCAAAGGGGGAAGCAATCGTTCCCCTCTTTTTTAAAGAGGGGCCAGGGCCTGCCCGCCAGTGCCCTAATAGCTTTCTGATAAGCAATGTTCGCAGTAGCGGAAGATCACAATCTTGTGAAATGTATACAAGGCCTTGGCAGGCGGGGAGATTTTAACGGCCACGACCTGTCTGCGTGCGGGCACACACAGGCAGGCAGAGCATGGCCCTCCATTAAATCCCTCCCGGCCTCCCTTTACGAAAGGGAGGAGAATAGGCAATCCTTCCCGGCCTTGCTTTTAAAGGGAGGAAAAGCCCCCTCTTTTCTGTACACGACGTCATATATTATTGCGCATTATCTCGTTGTCATTCTTCGGCTTGCCTGCCCCGTGAAACCTGATCTTTTCTGTTTCACTGGGGACCGAAGAATACAGCCTTTTTAACCGGGTAGATCCTGCGATCAAGTCGCAGGATGACATTACTAGAAAATTTATTGTTATAAAAAGAATTAGCAATTTTTTAATGTGCTCTGTATAAATCAGGAGGCAGGTTTTATTAAGGGTTCTGCCTGAAATTGAACTCTATGTGCGACGGTTCGATCCCTACCACCTGGACCCGATCATTCGGCAGTGAAACCTGGTCTCTTGTCAGCTGGAAGATCCTTCTTCCCTCCCTAGCGTGAATAAGATCCAGTTCCGCGTGGACATTTCTCTCATTCAGAGTGCTCGCGTCTTTCCTGAGACCTCTCACGGTAATCTGCGCCTCGGAATCAAGCGGGCCGATAATCTCCACGCCGGCCGGAATGTTTTTCAATTCAAGCGGTACGTTGAAACTTACCTGGAAATCCTGTTGTCCGGCCAGCAAGAGCCAGACAAGACTTACCAGGGCAAGGCTGCCTAGCTTAACGGCCCAGCGGTTTGTGATAAAAGACCGGAATCTTCTTCCCAGGGCAATCCTGGGAGGACTTAAGGGAGCAACGGCTTCGAAGATAAGCCTGGAAAGGCTCTCTTTATTTTCCACTTTATGCATTTTGCCATCCATCGCAACCGTAACTTCGCCGTTTTCCTCGGACACGGCTATCGTGCAGGCGTCACATCTCTCTGTAAGACCTATGGCGGCCCTGTGTCTTGTACCCCATCCCTGGGGTAATCCCTCCGCGGAACTAATCGGGAGATAATTCGCAACCGAAATAACCTGACCGTTTCTTATAATCATAGCTCCGTCATGCCAGGGGGATTCTTTCTGGAATATTGTCAGGAGCATCTCCTCATCAGGTTCTCCAATAATTTTTTTCCCCCCGATTATCCACTCATCAACCCCGTCAAACCTTTCAATGATAACCAATCCTCCAATCCTGAGGGCGGCTATACGGAATATACCCTCTGAAAAAGAGGGCGCCCATTCCCCCGGTTCTGGTAGTTTGTGAAAACCTATCGATTTCAGCGGGTTTACCTTTTCCAGTACCTGTCTTATTTCCGATTGAAAAAGTATAATGAGGAGGATTACAAGCACCTGCCATAAGATCTGAAAAACCCATGTAGTCAAAAAAAGCCCCCATGTCCTGGCAACAGTGAAGATTATGCCCAGGACCAGGAGTCCGACTAATGCTTTGAATGCCTTTGTTCCCTTGAACCAGAGATAGAGATAATATGCGACGACCGAAAGAAACAGGATATCAAGGGCATCTTGAAACCGCAAATTAACAATAATCGCCAAGAGATTCACAGGCGTTCCTCCACACTCGCATTGATTTTACGATATCACATGTAAAATGATTAGTAAAGATTATGGGATTGCCCCATATCCGCAAGCCAAACAACCCTCGCCTGCACGAAGAGGGATTCTAAAGCCTATTGATTGAAATCAACTGGTCGGGGACCCAGAATGACAAATAAACTGTTCTTCCACAAGCGGGCGGGGGATACAAAGGAGAAATACTAACCTTTCCCCCTCTCCCTAACCCTCCCCCCAAGGGGAGGGAACCTGAGGAAAACCCACCGCAAGCGGATGGGGTATTGAAAAACATAATAAAGACCTGGTCATTCTGTGACCATGGATCAGGTCCAGGGCATGCTTAATCACAGAATCCACAATCCGTTAATGATATGTTTTTGTGATTGCATCAAAATATTAAAGACATGGATCCTGCGGTCGAGCCGCAGGATGACAGAAACAAAATAAAACCTAAATCTTATTAGGAGAGTGTCGGGCAAAGTCCGACACTCTCCTAGGGGTTTCAATCATCATCTCCTGAAACCGGCCTTCGCAATCTTTTGATCCTTGCGTGAAGGGTTTTCGACTCCAGTCTTTTCCGCCTTGATGCCGCTGTGGGCATTGTCTTGCGGCGAGGCCTGCGCCTCTCGGCCGCCTTTTTAATCATGGCAGCCAGGCGATCCACGACGTCCTTTCTATTTTTCTCCTGGGTCCGGAAGCGCCTCGCGTTAATAACCAGTGTCCCATCCTTGCTCACTTTGCGGCCGGCAATGCGGATAAGCCTCCGGCGCACATCTTCAGGGAGGGAACTCGTACTGATGATGTTAAACCGAAGTTGAACCGCTGTTGAGACCTTGTTCACATTCTGCCCGCCGGGACCCGAAGAACGGATGAAATTCAACTCAATTTCATCCTCATCAATTGATATGTCATTGTTTATTCTAATCATTTCATCGATGATACATATGCGTTAAAAACCCTGGCTGAGCCGGAACCGCAACTGATTATGGACCTTATCACATCTTCAACCGGAACAGACACGGGGTGCACATATTCCCTCTTTAAATGGAAGATCAGACCGGATGTCGGATTCGGCCCTGTGGGCATAAAAACCGTGAAACTGCCGTCTGAATGCCTGTCTGTTATAAAGCAGGTGGCGAGAGTGTCATTTCCGAATATCCTCGCCAGCGCAACCGAAGAAAAGGGGGACTCCTTCTGGCCCATAACCTGAACAATGGTCTCCTTTATAAGGGAATAACCCGGAGCCGCTTTCAGCAGCCGATTTTCTATGCCCCTGTATAGGAGCTGTCCCAGCTTTGTTTTTACGAGCATCCCGACAAAAAAACAGAGAAACAGTATGATGGCTATGACAATAAGGTCCGCGGTAATCTCCGGGAGAAAGGATTTCTTAACAATCATATTTGACAAAGGTTGTATCAAATCCGTGATGAAATAATAAATCCACCTGAATATGATCAGGAGGATGGCGACCGGAAGGATAACGACCGTGCCGCCTATGACAGTTGCCTTTAAAAACGTGTTTAATCTTTTCATTTCCAAATCTCCGGAATAGTCTAATGGGGAAGCTGTACATTCGAACTGTTGAGAAAGATTTGGATTGTAAGAGGATGAAGCTTTAAAATCAACTATTATTCCGGTAAAATCCTCCTTTAAATTTCCTCACAAGCTGAGTGAACAAGGGATGTTGGCATATCCCTGAACATCATCATAAATACCCCCAGGAGGCTGTCCGATAACTCCCTCCCCCTTGATGGGAGAGGGTCGCCTGCCTGCCGTATAGTGTAAACCATGTACCCGGTTTCTTTTGTAAACTATATTTACCAGTTTGTACCCCTCACCTAACCTCTCCCCACAAGGGGGAGAGGAATTATATAGGTTGGCAGACAACCTTTCGGAAGGGATTTTAAACGGAGGACCATGCTCCGTCATGGCCGAAATAAGGCGGACGCGATGAAACGCTCTGGAATACATTGAACATCGAATATCGAACAAGGAACCGCAGAATAATGAAGTATTCATTTCGAAAT
>JAFGDF010000231.1 GCA_016932235.1 Deltaproteobacteria bacterium
CCAGTCTTCCTCTTACCGCGAGTCTTTCAATATTATCGGTCATGGATTCCCACTCAGGAAGCAGTTCATTATCATCATCATTATTGACGATAATAATCTCCGGTTTTGCTGAAAGGAATGTGAATCCCTTTAATTCAGGGGCATTTGACAGTTCAGGTTTCTCACGCAAAGGCCTGCCGCTTTCAAGCAGCTCTCTTGACTTCTTTATCAGAGAATATTCATTTTCATCTTCCTTCTTGCCCCTTTTAAGATCCAGTTCGATCCTTTCAACCCTTTTCTCCGCAACGGACAGATCGTTGATGATCATCTCATCTTCCAGATTTCTGTAATCTTCCTCGGATTTTGGAGCGATTCCGCCCGCACCGGGAAAGTTACGCACGACATGGATAAATGCATCACACGCCCTGGCCTGATTCCATGTTATACTTTCGGAGCCTGTAGCAGAGTCCGATGGAAGGAGATATTCCACCACCGCGTAGATGGTCTTTTTAGGCTTATAAACGGCTGACAGGTAATTAATCCTCTGGTCCAGGACCTTGACCATGCCTCTCATCTGATCCCTGTGTGAAGCAATCGCTTCCTCATCTCCCCTGGCGCCTGTCAAGGCGCTGAATATCGTTGATCTCCCTGATTGGGGAAGCCCTATAATTCCAAGTTTCATTCAATAATCCTTACTTTTAATACTACGCACCTGATTTCGAGTCCTGATGCGATCAACTTTATAATTATTGACAAAGTCGTAAAAAGTCGAAAAACCCCCTCTCCATCGATGGGAGAGGGTTGGGGTGAGGGTGAAAAAGGCAGTAATTCAAGCGCTTACATCCCCCTCCCCTTCATCCCCTCCCACAAGGGGAGGGGCATTAGGACTTTTAGGAGTTCATCAATTATGAACTTTAAGCATATTCAAAGCCTATTCGTTTTCATGGAAGGAATCAATAGCATTTTTATTTACTTGATAATTAATATATTTTTCTTGATAAAATAGTTTAACCATATATATTAACTAAAAAGTTAAAATAATAACGGACACATTATGGAGAAAATAACCCAGAAGGAGAAACGGGACGAATCGGTCCGAAAGATATTGGTTGCTGCCATGGAAGTCTTTGCTGAGGTCGGTTTTTCAGGTGCAAGGATGGATGAAATAGCGAAAAAAGCCGGTATCAACAAGGCCATGATATATTACCGGATTGGGGACAAAAAAACATTACATACACAGGTTCTTCATTATGTTTTTGGAGATACGGCAATGGAGATCGCGGAAAAGATAGCCGGCAGCCGATCCCCGGAGGAAAAACTCAGGATATATTTAAGGGATGTATTGTCTATTGTTGAAAGAAACCCCTTTATCCCGAGAATAATGATGTGGGAATTTGCTTCCGGCGGATTGAACGTACCTGAGGTCTTTGTCCAGGACCTTGGACAGCTAATTCAAATCCTGATAGAAATTCTTGGGGAGGGTGTTGAAAATGGTACATTTATCAAGACCAATCCCCTTTTGCCGCACCTGATGGCTGTCGGCGCATTGGTTTTTTACCGGGTATCCGAACCCATAAGGGGAAAAAATAAAACAAAGCAGATGGAATTTATGATATCTGATAAAGATTCCGGTAAAAAAGCCCTGTCGGATATTGTGGAACTCGTTTTAAGGGCATTGAAAAAATGAGATCATGGTTGTCGAGGGGATGTTGAAGTGAGAAAACGTATTGTAATCATCATTTTTCTTTCTCTACTTATTGGAGTAAGTCTCCTGGTCTATTACGGGCAAAAGGAAAGGCAGTTAGCGGAACAATTCTACTCGGGTACGATTGAGGCAAGGCAGGCAAACCTTTCCTTTCAGGTCAGCGGCCGTGTAACGGATATATTGGTTGATGAAGGTCAGAAGGTAGCACAGGGTCAAATGCTTGCCGTTATTGACGACTCGGAATTTGTGGCCCGTTGCGAACAGGCCGGAGAAAATCTTGAGGCATCAAAAAAGGCCCTTAAGCATCTTGAACAGGCGCTGGAAATCCAGAAAAAGACTTTACCTGTCGAGGTTGAAAGGGCAGGCGCAGTCGTTGACGCCCTCCGCTCTCAACTCAGGGAGCTTGAGGCGGGATATCAATCCCAGGATATAGAAAAGTCCCGTCTAACTTTGCTTGCATCCAGGGCAGTCATGGAAATAGCCCTGAAAGATAAGAACAGATATGATGAGTTATTTGAGGGAAAAATTATCTCCGAGAAGGAAAGGGAAGCTATAGGTCTTCGATATGAAACCGCCTTGAGAGAATACGAACGGGCCAGGGAAAATTACGATCAACTCAGCAAGGGATTTAGAGAAGAAAGCATTCAAACCGCCAGGGCCAGACTTTCAGAGGGCGAGGCAATGCTGAAACAGGCAAAGAGCAACCTGGATAAAATAGGTCTCAGTAAAACGGAGATAGAGAGGGCCAGGGCCCAGGTCCGGGCATCTGAAGCCGCCCTTAATCTGGCGGAAACACAACTGGGTTTTACTAAAATCACAGCTCCTTTTGAAGGTATCATCACCAGCAGGAATGTTGAAAAGGGAGAGATTGTTACCATCGGGCGGGAACTCTTTTCCCTGTCTGACCTCTCTTCAGTGGATCTCAAGATATTTGTGGATGAGACGGAGATCGGTGCTGTCAAGCCGGGCCGGCCTGTTGCGATCAAGGTGGATACATTCCCGGATAAACTTTTTCATGGGAAGGTGTCCTTCATATCATCCGAGGGTGAATTCACACCAAAGATCATCCAGACAAGGAAAGAAAGGGTCAAGCTCGTATATATGGTAAAGGTCCTTATCCCCAATCCTGATCTTGAACTTAAACCCGGGATGCCCGCAGATGCATGGTTACGATAAATTATCATCCGATTTAAACCTTTCCAACAAAACAAAAGTCCCCATTATCCATATAAAAGGTGTGTCAAAGCGCTTCGGAGAGTTAGAGGCTGTCGGGCCGACAGATCTGGACATAGAGGGAGGGATTATATTCGGTCTTATAGGTTCCGACGGCGCCGGCAAATCCACATTACTCCGGATGCTGGCGACAATGATCAGGCCCACCCGGGGCCGAATAACCATAGACGGTTTGGATACGATCAGGCAAAAAACTGGAATAAAAGTTCTGATCGGTTATATGCCTCAACGGTTTGGTCTGTACCAGGACCTGACGGTTGGAGAAAATCTCGATTTTTTCATGGATATATTCGGTATATCAGCTAAGGAGCGCAAAAGGAGAAGAGAAAGGTATCTGGGGTTTTCAAACCTTTTACCTTTTTTGGAGAGGCCCGCAGGGGCCCTGTCAGGAGGAATGAAACAGAAGCTCGGGCTTGCCTGTGTACTGGTTCATGAGCCCAAAATTCTTATTCTTGACGAACCAACAAACGGAGTTGATCCCGTATCCCGAAAGGAATTCTGGGATATCCTGTTCGAGATGAAAGGGGAGGGTATGACGATCGTCATATCAACCGCATATCTGGATGAGGGTGAAAAATGTGACCGGCTCGCCCTTATGCACAAATCCAGGATAATCGAAAGTGGTGCCCCCGGCCTTATCAGGGAAGGTTCGCCGGACCTTGAAGAGGCCATGATTCGGCGCATTAAGGATGTAGACCAGGAGCTTGTCCATGACCGTTTTGGAATATGATGATGTGGTGTGGGTAGAGGATCTGGAAAAAAGCTTCGGCAGGTTCAGGGCCGTGGACAGGATCTCCTTTTCGGTTAAAAAAGGGGAGATCTTCGGTTTTCTCGGACCGAACGGCGCGGGTAAATCAACAACCATCCGCATGCTCTGCGGGATCATTTCCCCGACTTCGGGCAGGGGAAGCGTTGCGGGCAATGATATATTTACCGAGGCGGAGGAAATAAAGCATTCAATAGGCTACATGTCTCAAAAATTTTCCCTCTATGAAGATATGACGCCCTTTGAAAATATCCGTTTTTATCTGGGTGTCTATGATGTGCCCTCCGATCAATGGAAAGACAGGATGGAATGGGTCCTCGACATATCCAGATTGCGGGAGGTCCGGAACAGGATCACCCGGGAACTTCCGCCAGGCTGGCGTCAGAGACTCGCCCTCGGTTGCGCGCTGCTCCATAAACCGGATATCCTTTTTCTTGATGAGCCTACATCCGGTGTGGACCCTATTACCAGGAGACATTTCTGGGACTTTATCAATCACCTCTCATCCGAGGGTATAACCATATTCGTCACCACCCATTATATGGACGAGGCCCGTCATTGCGGAAGGATTGTGATGATAAACGAGGGCAGGATCGTTATTTCAGGGAGCCCTTCCGGGATTATAGATAAAACCTTTCCCGATAATCCGGAGGCGAACCTTAATGATGTATTTATCAGGCTCATGACACGGAGGGACAATTGAACCCGGTAAATGTAAAGGCTATTGCCCGGAAGGAATTCTACCACCTGATAAGGGATTTCAGGAGCCTATATCTGGCCTTTTTTATTCCCCTGCTCCTGATTCTCATGTTCGGTTATGCCCTGAGCCTGGACGTCAATAACGTTAAAATAGTAATAGTGGACCAGGACAGGACACCCCGGAGTAGGGATCTGATTACAAAACTCGGTGCTTCATCATATTTTAAGATAATAGAATATCTTCCGGACAGCAGATCCGCGACCGAATACCTTGATAAGGGCAAGACAACCATGGCTCTGATCATCCCGGCAGGCTGGACCCGGGAGATCATGTCGGATCGCAAGGCCTCTATTCAGGTGATCCTTGACGGGAGTGATCCGAACTATGCCGGACTCTCAAGGGGTTACATAACCGCCTTTATTGATCAGTATAACCGCGACCAGCTTGAGGATTTTATCGACCGCAAAGGGATGGATAAGGTGAATCCCCCTGTTGACGGACGGATTCGCATCTGGTTTAACGAGGAAATGGAAAGCCGGAATTTCATCGTCCCGGGAATTATCGCTATCATCATCATGATCGTCGGGGTCATATTGACATCCCTTGTCATTGCCCGTGAATATGAGAACGGCACAATGGAGACAATCCTGTCACTCCCTGTCAACGCCGGGGAATTCCTGCTCGGAAAGGCCATGCCATATTTTTTTATCGGATTAATTGATGTGCTTGTGGCGGTTCTCATGGGGCAGGTGCTTTTCGATGTCGTCATGAGGGGGAGCTTCTGGTTGATGGTCCTTGCCTCAACTATATATCTCTGGGTCGCTCTGAGCCTCGGTCTCCTGATCTCCGTTGTCACCAAGGCACAGCTTCTGGCAAATCAGATCGCCATCCTTGTCTCATTCCTCCCTTCCATGCTGCTTTCCGATTTTGTATTTCCTATTGAAAATATGCCCGGGTTCCTCCAGTTGATAACCCATATCGTACCCGCAAAATATTTCATTAATATCCTCAGCGGCCTTTATCTACGCAATCTGGGCTTTCTATACCTGTGGCAGGACTACCTTGTCCTGACGATTATGTTCCTTTTCCTCTCAAACGTCGCCTTCATAAGGCTCAGGAAAGAGGGGTTGTGACATGAAGCTGATCAGGGTAAGAGAACTGGTTCGTAAGGAGTTTATCCAGCTTTTCAGGGAAAAGAAGAACCTGCCTCTCCTGCTTGTAGCTCCCTTTATTCAATTGATCGCCTTCGGTTATGTGGTGACTACCGACGTGAGGGATATCCGTTTGGCCGTGCTTGACCTGTCCATGACAAAAGAGAGCCGGATCCTGAAAGATTCCTATGATGCAAGCAGGACATTCCGGATCACCCATAATCCCATGAATGCCAAAGAGCTTGAAGAGCTATTGCTTGTGGGAGAAGTCGACATGGCGATCAAGATAGGACCGGACTTCAGCGCCCTGATCCGCAGGGGGGAGTCCGCGCAGATACAGATCCTGGCCGACGGCAGCATGAGCAATATAGCCGCCTCAAGGATTGCCTATACGTCGAGTGTCCTGAGCCGGTTTAATCAGGATATGATCAGGGACCTTTATCAAAGAAAGATAGAGTATGGTGAAATAGATGCCAGAATAAGGACCTGGTACAATCCCAACCTTGACAGTCAGAACTTTTTCATCCCCGGTATCGTCGCCTTTTTGATAATGCTCATATGTCTCCTTTTTACATCCATGGCCATTATCAGGGAAAAGGAGGCGGGGACTATAGAACAGCTTATTGTAACACCCGTAAGACCATTTGAACTCATTCTGGGAAAGACCATTCCCTACACCGTCATTGCCCTTGTCCAGATGGGCATGGTAATCAGTTTCGCGGTCTACTGGTTTGAACTCCCTCTGAGGGGAAGTCTGCTTGTCCTTTTTGTGGCGGTCTTTCTATTCCTTTTAAGCTCCCTTGGGATTGGGCTTTTCATATCAACCATCTCTAATACCCAGCAGCAGGCCATGATGACGACCTTCTTTTTTATTATGCCTTTCTTCATGCTGAGCGGACTCGTCTTTCCAATCGCGAATATGCCCCGGGTTATCCAGTGGTTCACATTCTTAAATCCATTGAGATATTTCCTTGTAATTATCCGGGGTATTTTTCTGAAAGGGGTGGGGCTTGAGGCTCTCTGGCCTCAGTTTGTGGCCCTGCTAATCCTCGGGCTGGTAGTGTTTTCAGGTTCCGTAAGCTTTTTCAGAAAACGTATCGACTGATCCCTCCTTTCTAACCTTTTCTCAATAATACATATATCGCGCCGGTTCCGCCGTCATAGGGCATTGCCGAGGCAAAGGCCAGAACAATCTTTCTTGCCGGTCCGCGATTAAGCCAGATCGGAAGTCTCTCCTTCAGAACGGGAAAGCTGTCAGGGGAGTTGAGCCCCCTGCCGTGAACAATGAGAACACACCTTAATCCGCGTCTGTGACTGCTCAAGAGGAAATTTCTGACCTCCGCTTCCGCTTCCTTTTTTGTGAGCCCATGGAGATCAATATGCGCCTGGACCGGCAGCCGCCCCCTTTTCAGCATCTTCATGACCTTCCGGCTCACCCCGCGGATAGCACCCTCGATGTATTCGTCACTGAAGGTGATGTCCATATCAATTGAGCCTTTTACCAGATCCCGGAGGTGTTCAATGACCTCCTGGTCTCCTTCATGGGCCGGATGGGCCGGTTTCAGGATCTTCCCCTGTCCGGGGGCTCTCTCCCTGTCTGCTCCCGGGATGGGTGTGACATCGGACATGGCTTTACTGAATATAGTCTTATCGTCATCTATAGGCTCACGAATCGCGGGAGCCATTACATCTTCATCCTTTTTGGACTCAACAGAGCGCTTGACCTTTACCTTGAGGTCCTGGAAAGCGGGATTGAATATATCTTCTTTTTTCTTCATCTATGATCTTTCTGTGGGAATCGGGTAATGACTTAGTCTCATTATATCCTGTACCTAATCTAACAGCATTTTGTATCTTTTCATATATTAATGACAATTAGGGTTAAAGAATAGGATAATTATCTCGAAATACTCGTGCCCTGGTAAATAGGGCTTAGAGGTTTTCATGAGATCCTTATTTTACAGATTAATTGGAGATATTCAAGATTTTGATAAGAGGGGACATTCGTGCAGAACGTGCTTTACTACCTTATTTCGAGATGATATTTTAAGGATATGCCAAGATCGGCCAGATTAGATGCCCTGGAGTTTTACATCATGTAATGGGTCGAGGTATTGAAAAGGGCGACATATTGCTAAACAATTAGGATCACAAGGATTTTATTGATCGATTATCCAAGCTGGTTGAGGAAGGGGCTATAGATCCGGCCTTGATGATATGATAAAAAGTGTCTGAGGATTTCAGGGCAGAGGATTAACTTTAAGAATTGTGCGACAGGGTTTAAAGAGAAGGATGTGCCATTAACAGAATTTCTATAAGGAAGTCCTATACGTGATCTGGTTAACGCACGAAAGGTTGTTTCTTAAATAAAGGTGCATGAATTGGGATCTTCAGGAGAAGAGATAGCCAGGCATATTAGTGTTACAAATTCTTGTATAACGCGATTCATTTCATCGGGAGAAGGGCCTGATATAGAGGGTGTGATAGTTTAGACGCACGTTCTGCATGAACGTGCCCTTTCCTTTTTTTAAGGATAAAACTTGAGTTTGACGCAGACATTCATCAGAAAATATTTTATAATAGATCACAACAATTTTCAATAAACCGGGGGAAGTCTGTTGAGATCTTGGCAGGAGAAACACTGATTGCCCTGGGGTTGGCACTTCTGATAAAAATTTTATCTTTTATATTGTAGGGGAAGACATGAGCTATCAGGAATTTGACGTCATTGTGGTTGGATCAGGCACTTCTGCCTATTATGCGGCTGAAGGTCTGAATAAAGCCGGTCAGAGGATCGCCATGGTTGATGAGCGACCATATGGGGGGACCTGCTCTTTGCGCGGGTGCCA
>JAFGDF010000030.1 GCA_016932235.1 Deltaproteobacteria bacterium
AAAAAAGCGGTCCTTGCTACAGCCCATAAACTCCTGAGGGTGATTTTTGCCATGCTCACACAAAGGACATCTTTTAACTATGTGGAGAACTCATGATAGTTGACTGTAGTCGAGAAAATTAAGGATAAGGGGAAAATAGCAGAGCTTATCGTGTCCATCCTATGGCAAATCTTGCACCCTTCACCCTACAACTCCTTAAGGTCGTTTCTGGAGAAAATCGAGTATTACCCCTTGAAAGTCTCGCCGTAATATCCCTTGACGATATATAACGCCACTGAAAATCCTGTCTCATTGTGGTTTTTTATTCAGGTTACGAAAATCGGGTTTTCGTTTTTGCAAGAAAGCCATCATGGCCTCGATATTTTCGGGGCTGCCCTTCTGTCGCTGCATGCTATCACGTTCGGCCTTCAAGGCGGCCTCGATACCGGCTTTATGCACCAGTTTAAAGCACCGTTTGGCTTCGCGCAGAGATACCATTGGCCACTGGGCGATTTCAGCCGCCTTTGCCATCGCATTCTGCAAAAGCTCGTCGTCCTTAAACTTGCGGGTGGCTATCCCTGTTTCCAAGGCTCTGTCGGCGTCAATCCATTCAGCGGTAAAAATGAGCTCTGCTGCGCGCCGCGCGCCGATATTGGCCTGCAGCATATACGTGCTCGCAAATTCCGGCGGTATACCCAGGCTGGTGAAGGGCATACGCATACGTAAACTTTCACCAACATAGACGATATCACAATGGAACAATATGGTTGCGCCTCCTCCAACGGCCACTCCTTTGGCGGCAGCGATGAGTGGTTTATCAAAGTCAACAATGGCCCGTTCACAAATCTGATAGGGCGGCTTTTCATTGGGTGGATCGGCTTCGCTCAAATCCTGCCCGGCAGAAAAATCTTTGCCTGCACCGGTTATGACAACGACGTTGACGTCATCGTTTTCGCGAGCGGCATCAAGCTCAGCGGCAACCGCCTTCCACTGCTCGGTATTGAAGGCGTTCTTTTTTTGAGGGCGGTTCAATGTTAATGATAATATACCGTCATTAAATTCTTTTATAACCGTCGTGCTCATTGGGGCTCCCTTCTTATAATAAATGTATTTATGGTTATGAGTTTAATAAAACCGATTCCTCCCGATACTACAGGTTGATGGTTGTTTTCTCCGTTAAAAGTCTGGCTTCTAGAAGACGCCACTCTATTTCAACTATTATCGGCTGTAACCTTGCATGTTTTCCAATTTCTATCAAGTGCAGGTTACAGGAAGAACACCTCGGGGAAAGCCATAGTAGTAGTGAAAAGCATCAATTACCAGCGAGAATCTTCAACGATATAAATATTCTAATATAAGATTCTCAGATGTGTCGTTTTCGCTTTCCATATAAGGAATACTTCTTATTCAAAACAAGTCACAGTATCTTGTGAAAGATAGGCGCTGTCTCTATTTCCAATATGGGAGGTGCGACCTGATGTCAGGATTCCCCTTCACCGTAACGTGCTTTTTTGAGCCAGAACATCTTGTATACGAGCAAATTGCCGTCACAGATCACTATGCTTCCATTCTCGCTTTCAAATCGGTTATGTGATCCAACACTCTCCGAGATTCTTTTTCCACGGATCTCAGTACTGCCAGAATCTTTTCCTTGTCTGCCTGCTCTTTATCGACAATCCCTGCCATGTCCGATATATCCATCGTAAAAACACGGAACCGATCAACCAGATCATCGCTCAGGACAGTGGAAGCTATATCGACAAATTTAAAAAGATACTGGAATTTAAGGTTTTCCTTGTAGTCACCAAGATGGAATATGACTGATCGCTCCGTCTCCTGTTTGATTCTCTTCACTCCGTCTCTCAAGGCGCGTATTCCAGCATCATTTTCGTTTTGAATCTGCCGTTTGAATAGTTTTTTTATCATCTTGACCGAATTATAGAATCCCAGACTCATGACAGCCTCGGCACGCACTCTGGTAGTGTACCGGAGCGGCGAAACGAGAGGCGGAATATTGAGACCGGCCCTCTTCCTCAGGACTTCCATACTGATTTCCTGTGTTGCCTCGGGTGTGTACTCTACTGAAGATATTCCCAGGGTTTTCACTGTCTCCTTGTACTGCTGAAGAGTATCCCGCACCAGTCCATCATACGAACCGGACGTCCTGTCGAGAGAGCTGACAATCTTCTTCTCTTCCTGTCTGATAAACTGTATCAATACGGGTCTGACCGTCTCAGCCATAAAAAAATCGAGGTCATGTTTAAAATCCTGGAACACCATATACAGGGCCGTTGAAAATCCCATACCATCAATATCATTATCATTTCTTTCATAATCGGGTTCGTATTTTCTCACAAACCCCTGTATATTGTTGATCACGGCCCCGTAGCGAATATCCATGAATCCATCCACCTCTTTGCCGATCTCACTCTTTATCTTCCGCGATACGCCGTCCATGGTGTCTTTTATCACCGGTTCCAGCGCTTTCACCTGTCTGCGGGCATTTTCCATCTTCTCAAAGACAGCCCCGACTTCCTTCGAATCTCTTGTCAGGATATCGCTGTTGACGCCGGCCCAATCATTCAGGGATGCCATCATGACTGCAAACCGCTCCAGGGGGTTCTTCAGGAGAAGCGTAAATCTGTCCCGCGTAAGCTTCTCACGCAATACAGATTCAAATCTCTCGCTCTCCAAATCTGAAAACAGCGCATACTCTTTTTCGCCCTGCCATTGTTCCAGCTTTATCCTGTCTCTGCGGGACACATCATCCACCTTCCTGAGAAGATTAAATAATGTAGAAATCGTAAATATTATCGGATCGGGTTTTATTACCGATATTTCCTCCTCTATTCTCCCGACAAGAGTTTTAAGCCCCTCTATGGTTTCATGTTCGTTGAAATCACAATTTACGACAAAGAATATGTTCTCCATAAGCCCCATTTTTCTGATCATGGAGAGAAATTTTATATCCGCCTGTCGCACGCCCGTTCGG
>JAFGDF010000232.1 GCA_016932235.1 Deltaproteobacteria bacterium
ATGCAAGCGACGCCGCCGGGCGCAAAAAAAAGCCCGGATTGAACGATAAGGAAACTTCATCATTCACGAAGGGCCTACAGACCTTTAGTGAATGTGGATTCCCCGGTCGAGTAGGGGAATGACAGGTGAAAAGAAAGATTTTGTCATTCTGCGACTTACCAGCCCTGGCAAAACCTAAAGAGGCACATAGCAATTGTACAGTTATGTATTGAGCAAGGGCTTTAATCAAACCGTTTGTTACGGTCCGGGTCAGGGACCGCAGAATCCACATATGAAAAGTGAAGTTTCATAAGAGGCTTCCGAAACCGGGAACCCGCCCCGCAGGGGTGGGAACTGAGCTCCCTTTGGGAGCGAAGAAATCCCGAGAGGAATGAGGCGTACATAGAAGTACGTCGCAATGATTCACCCTGTTCAATCGGCTTTGCCGTCTCGCGCAGCGAGAATTGAACCGGGCAAGAGATAAGCGTAACGCAGCAGATGGGCGTTGTCAGACAGCCTCCCCGCCTCCATTTTCAAAGGGAGGCGGATTGCCAATCCTCTTCGGCCGCTATATGTATCATTTTCCTCATAATCTTCAGTTCAGATCTCATGGCTGAAAGCGCAAAGGTCAAAATATAAAGTTGCCACATAGGAGATAAATTTATGTTGGTAAAAAAATCTTTTCTGTTTTATGTTTGGACTTCGGGTACTCAATTCTTTAAACCTTTAAACATGAGGATATTATTTTGAAACGGGCATTAATCACGGGCATTACAGGGCAGGACGGGGCGTACCTTGCTGAATTCTTGCTGGCTAAGGGTTACGAGGTCCATGGCGTCAAGAGGCGTTCATCCCTGTTCAACACCGATCGAATAGACCATCTTTATAAAGATCCCCATGAAAAGGACAGGCGTTTCATTCTGCATTACGGGGATATGACCGACTCCACCAACCTGATCAGGATCATCCAGGACGTGCAGCCGGATGAGATATACAACCTGGCCGCGCAGAGCCATGTGCAGGTCTCTTTTGAGACCGCGGAATACACTGCCAACGCGGACGCCCTCGGCACGCTTCGTATCCTGGAGGCGATCAGGATACTGAACCTGGAAAAGAAGACAAGGTTCTATCAGGCATCTACCAGTGAACTTTACGGAAAAGTCACGGAGAAACCCCAGCGGGAGTCAACGGCATTTTACCCGCGGAGCCCGTATGCCGTGGCCAAACTCTATGCCTACTGGATCACCGTGAATTACCGAGAGGCGTACGGCATATACGCGTGCAACGGGATATTGTTCAATCACGAGTCTCCCATCCGGGGTGAGACCTTTGTCTCACGCAAGATAACCAGGGGTATGGCAAGGATAAAGATGGGCCTTCAGGATTGCCTCTACCTTGGCAACCTTGACGCGAAAAGGGACTGGGGACATGCCAAGGACTATGTGGTGGCGCAGTGGCTTATGCTCCAGCAGGCTGATCCTGAGGACTATGTCATTGCCACGGGAGAGCAGCACTCTGTCAGGGAGTTTGTCGAGCTTGCCGGTAAAGAACTGGGTTTTGAGGTAGAATGGAAGGGATCCGGAGTTAATGAGGAAGGGATAATACGTACTCACTTTTCACCACTTACCCCTCACCTCTCACCCGGTTCTGTAATTGTCAGGGTTGATCAGAGATACTTTCGGCCTACTGAAGTGGAAGACCTTCTGGGTGACGCGTCAAAGGCGAGGAAAAAGCTGGGCTGGACCGTAAAGACTGGTTTTAATGAACTGGTAAAGGATATGGTTGCAGAGGATCTTGAGCTGGCAAAGAGGGACGCCCTGATAAAGGAGAAGGGTTTTAAGATACTGAACAGCTTTGAATAGGCATCAGGCGTGAGAGCCGTAGGGCGTAAAGCCGTAAGGCGGGAGAGAAGAAATTGTTAATCGCCTAACGCCTCTTGATGCACATCTCACGTTTTACGCCTTACGATTTTCGCCTCACGACTTTCGACTTGCGACTAATGCCTGACGCCTGACGACTGACGTTTCACAACAAAAAGGAAAATAACAATGAACAAAGATGACAGGATATATGTGGCCGGTCACAGGGGACTCGTGGGTTCCGCGATCCTGAGGTTACTCATAAAAAACGGTTTTAAAAATATCATACACCGCACTCATGATGAGCTTGATCTGACCGACCAGGCAGGGGTAACGGATTTTTTTAAAAATGAAAGGCCGGACCATGTCTTCCTGGCAGCGGCCAGAGTTGGCGGGATCCACGCAAACGACACATACCCCGCTGAGTTTATATGGAGCAATATGGCGATACAAACCAATGTGATACATGCTGCCTGGCAGTATGGAGTCAAAAAACTCCTGTTCCTGGGTTCTTCCTGTATCTATCCCAGGCTGGCGCCCCAGCCCATGAAAGAGGAATACCTGCTGACCGGCCTTTTGGAGACTACCAACGAGTGGTATGCTATCGCGAAGATCGCCGGTATAAAGATGTGCCAGGCCTATCGAAGACAGTATGGTTTTAACGCGATCTCCATAATGCCAACGAACCTTTATGGTCCGGAGGACAATTTTGACCTTGAAAATTCCCACGTTCTTCCGGCCCTGATACGTAAATTTCACGAGGCAAAAGAGGCTGGAAAGAAGGAAGTCGTTGTATGGGGCACTGGTACACCCAGGAGGGAGTTCCTGCATGTGGACGACCTGGCGGAGGCCTCTCTTTTCCTCATGGAGAATTACGATGATGAAGAGATAATAAATGTCGGGGCAGGAGAGGATATATCCATTCGAGAACTGGCCGAAACAGTCAGAGAGATCACGAAGTGCGGGTCTGATATAGTCTTTGATCCCACCATGCCCGACGGGGTCATGCAAAAACTTCTTGACATATCAAGGATCAGGAAACTCGGCTGGTCGCCCAGGATATCCCTTCAAGAAGGTATTGAAACCACCTATAGATGGTTTGTTGATAAATGATGGTTTGGGGACGTTGTTGACCAGCGTGACTTTCTGTTTCGTGGGTTTCGTCGGTCTCGTGTGTTTCGTCTGTCTCGTCTGTTTCGTCTGTTTCGTCTGTTTCGCTGGGAGCGTTCAGAGAAAACATCCAATTAATATTCAAAAAGCTTGATCGGGAAATCCTGCATTAGACTGTCTGTACTTGCCAGGGTCAGTTTTTCCAGTCTGGCCTGGGCTGCAAGCATGCGGTCAAAGGGATCACGATGGGCAACATTCCAGCTACCTGCAAGCTGGGCATGTTCAATTGTAATGCTTAATGATTGGAATCCGGCTTTTTCAATCCAGTACATCACGTTTGTTGCCACTGAAGATGCCTCGGGGAGCTTGCCGAGACGATATTTTGTTGAAATCTCCCAGACTGAGGCGGCACTGACATAGACCCTGTTATCAATATTCTCTATATGATCCCTGACTTTGACAGGCAAGCGGGCATCATCAAAGAGCCACCATAAAAAAATATGCGTATCAAGGAGCATGTCTTTCCTTATTTCTCCCATTCACGCAGCTCATCGTCAGGCAGGGGTTCAAAAAACGCATCCGTTACCCTGCCTTCAGCAATGCCCGGGATCCTTTTTTCCGGCTGTTGTTTGACAGGTATGAGCCTGGCATAAGGTTTTCCTGATTTTGCGATGATAATTTCTTCTCCTGAATGTACCCGTGACAATAGTTTTGATAAATGTGTCTTTGCTTCATGGATATTGACGATTTCCATCTCCTGGCCCTTTCGAACTTAGTTTAATGACTTAGTTTAGAATAAAAAGGCTGAAAAGGCAATTGCTAATCGTGGGGTTCGTCTGACTCGTCTGTTTCGTCTGTCTCGTCTGTCTGGTCTGGTTCGTCTGGTTCGTGGGGAGCGTTGGGAGCGTTAGGAGCGTTAGGAGCGTTATTCTGTGTTCGAGGTTCAACGTTGAACGTAGAACTTTGAGCTTTTATTTTCTGTCGCTTAATGGCCATCCAGTAAATCCCTCCCGGCCTCCCTTTGTGAAAGGGAGGAGAAACATGAATCCCTCCCCGCCTCCCTTTTCAAAGAGGAGAAGTTGCAATCCCCCTCGGTCCCCCTTTTCTAAAGGGGGAAGCAATCGGTCCCCCTTTTCTAAAGGGGGAAGCAATCGGTCACCCTTTTCTAAAGGGGGAAGCCCCTCTTCTAAAGGGGGCAGCAATCGTTCACCCTCTTCTAAAGAGGGCAGCAATCGTTCCCCTCTTTTTTAAAGAGGGGCAGCAATCGTTCCCCTCTTTTTTAAAGAGGGGTCAGGGGAGATTTTAACGGCCATGACCTGTCTGTTTTCGCACATGCAGGCAGAGTATGGTCCTCAAGTAAATCCCTCCCGGCCTCCCTTTGCGAAAGGGAGGAGAAATATGAATCCCTCCCAGGCCTCCATTTTCAAAGAGGAGAAGTTGCAATCCCCCTCGGTCCCCCTTTATAAAGGGGGAAGCAATCGTGCCCCCTCTTCTAAAGAGGTCCGCAATCGTTCCCCTCTTTTTTAAAGAGGGGTCAGGGGAGATTTTAACGGTCATGACCTGTCTGTTTTCGCACATGCAGGCAGAGCATGGGCATCCAGTAAATCCCTCCCGGCCTCCCTTTGCGAAAGGGAGGAGAAACATGAATCCCTCCCAGGCCTCCCTTTTCAAAGAGGAGAAGTTGCAATCCCCCTCGGTCCCCCTTTCTAAAGGGGGAAGCAATCGTTCCCCCTCTTCTAAAGGGGGCCGCAATCGTTCCCCTCTCTTCTAAAGGGGTCCGCAATATGTATCATTTTCCGCATAATCTTCAGTTCAGATCTCATAGCTGAAAGCGCAAAGGCCAAAGGTGGAGGGTTCGAGTGGAGAAAGATCAAAGCTTCTAAAGTGGAAGGTTGGGAAAAAAGGCAGATCTGGGCAGGGTTCTCACCAACATCAAACCTGCTGCTGAAATATCATCTCACCCGAATGCGCCAGGTCATATCCTTTAAGGTTTTTCGCCTCATCCTTAAACCACTCGTTCCGGAGAATCCCCAGAAAAAGCTGGACCCCCTGTTCAAAAAAGCGGTCCTTAAGGATAATAAGGTCAAAACGCTCCCACTTCAGGGGGATAAAATCCAGGCCAAGAAGATCAGCCACCGCTCTGATCCCGGGTCCCGCGTCGGCCCTGCCGTTTAAAATCTCCAGGCCCACATCCATGTGATGCGGCAGTTCATTCGCATATCCCTCTATCTCTTCCCCCCTGATCCCTGCCTTTTTAAGCTCTCCATCAAGCAGCAACCTTGTGCCTGTTCCAGCGGAACGGTTAACGATTCTTATACCCTGCCTGCCAAGATCTGCGACACTTTTGATCTCTTTGGGATTCCCCTTAGCCAGGATTATGCCCTGTTCCCTCATGCAGAAATTGACTATCGCGGGCATCTGACCGAGCTCCTCAGCGGCAAAGCCGAAGTTATACTCCTTCTCATCCTCCTGCATAAGATGGCTCGAAGCTATATGGCACAGATTATGGCCCAGGGCCCTTATTCCCCCCAAGCTTCCCATATTGCCGAATACCGCCCTATGTCCTGTATTGATACTATTATACACGGATATGGCCTTATCAAGCAGGATATCATTGCTCCCGCATATTATGATGAGACCATGATAAGGAGGAAGAGGATTGACGGGATGCGGATAGTTGATAGTCTCCTTTTCCAGCCATTGTTCAACCAGGTGGCGCGGGAAAAGCCATTTGCCCGTAATCTTGGTCGCGGGAAGCCCCTTATCACTTATAAGGGAATATACCATCTTCTCATTGATATCAAGGAACTCAGCCACTTCCCTCGTGTTAAGCAGATTCTTCTTTTCCATTCAGAGGCACCTCCTTACCAGCAAAATGCCGGATCTCCTCAGACTCCCAGTAACATTTGGATTTTACTTTGTTTTTGGCAATATTCATTTCCTATCTTATTCGTTGCAGCCGGGAAATGGTAAAATACAACTCTTTAAAATAGAATCATTTTTTAAATCTTTCCAGCAGACTGCCGGGCAAAGTCCGACACACAGCTAGAAAAAAACTACACTTTCAGTAGGGCATGCCAGACACGCCTCTTCACCAAGAACCAGACACATGTTATCAAAGACAGAGACGGGAATCAAGACACTAATGGGCACGCCTATATCAATAAGCGCCCTTACACGATCGCGCTCATAGATTAGCTGGAGCAGTTTACCCCTGTGGGTTTCCATTCCGGGAGTATCTTCCGAAGGCGGAATGACCTTTATCAGGTCCGGTTTTATGGATATCCGGACCGGGCCTGTCCTGTCCGTTTGAACATGAAGCCTGATATTATTCGGGAGGACACAGTAGTTATGGGGAGCCCTTTTACGAGCGAACTCGTTCCTGGCTAGTTTTACGCAAACTGCCTTACGAGGCGGGCGGCGGGCCATCTCAGTCGTTATAAG
Source organism: Deltaproteobacteria bacterium (assembly GCA_016932235.1). The sequence goes on from JAFGDF010000232.1 coordinate 6,393, forward strand.
GACGGATCAAGATGGAACGACCGGAGAAGGTCTCCGCCCGCTCTCCGAGGCGTAGGCTCTCCGAGCCGGAGGCCTGGCATGCACCTTGCGCTATGACTGTGCTACCCGGGTCTTCGCCGTTAAAAGGGCTCCCCAGGCCACGGCCCTGAGACCACATAACGCTCTTTTCATGCATCGTGGCGGCCCTGGGGCCATGAATGTTTAACAATAAAATTATCAGGTGATCTGAAATCACGTCCTTCGGAGCATCAATCCCGGCTTTTAAAACGCATGAATAACAGAAGGGCTCAGATTGATGTACACATCTTCCATATCCGCCAGGTCCATCTCCAGAAAATCGCGCCTGACCACATGGGCGTGAAACTCAGTCTCCCCTGCGACGGCAAGGACATTGAAGCCTGAACCGTTTTCCGAGATCGCCAGGATCTTTCCCTTCATTGAACTATACCCGCGTGACGAGCGATCTTCCCTTGAAAGGACAACATCCTCAGGCCTGAAGGCAATGGTCTTTTCCCCGTTGTTATACTCCCTGCCAAGTTCCAGTGAAACGCCGCTATCGATCTTCGCCCTGTTTCCGGTCAGATCTGCAGGAAAAATATTCTTCATCCCCACGAACCGCGCAACAAAACAGGACGATGGAAAACGAAAAAGATCCCTCACCGTTCCCTCCTGCATAATGCTCCCCTTGTTGATAATGGCTGCGCGTTGTCCCAGGTAAAGGGCCTCGGCAAAATCGTGCGTGACCATAAGAATAGTAATGCCGGTTTCCCTGTGAATGCGTTTGAGCATCTTCCAGATCTCCTCCCTGAAGTTCGGGTCAAGGGCTGAAAGAGGTTCATCCAGAAGCAGCACCCTGGGATCCACGGCTAAGGCCCTCGCGAGGGATACACGTTGTTTCTCACCCCCGCTCAGGTTTTCTATGGAACGACCCATGAGTCTTCCAAGCTCAAGCAGATCAATTAACCGGCCAAGATCTTTTCCGGAATCTCCTGCGTCTCTTTTTCTGTATCTCAGACCGTAGGAAATATTCTGCATGACGGATAAATGAGGAAAAAGGGCATAATCCTGGTACATGATTCCTATGCCCCTGTTTTCTATCGGCGTAGTCGTGACATCCATTTCCCCGATGAAAATCCGGCCGCCGTTTACGGGAAACAGCCCGCTGATGGCCTCAAGCACAAGGGTCTTTCCCGCTCCCGTGGGTCCAAGTAAGGTAAAAAACTCTCCCTCATCAATAAAAAGGTTGATCTTATTGATCGAAAAACCGGGGAGTCTGATTTCCAGGTCTTCCAGCCTTATCATTCTCTTGCCTTTTTCGGGAGAGACACCACTCTCAGGAGAAAAAAGAGCAGCAGGGATACCAGGATAAGCCATACCGCCACCGGCTGTGAGTACTTCAGTCCGTAAGCCGTAAATCGCTCGTATATCATGACCGGCGCAATCATGGGATGGTACGCGACTATGACTATGGCCCCGAATTCACTGATCGCCCTCGCTGTGCACATAATCATTCCTACCAGCATGCTTCTCCAGGCCAGGGGGAATGTTATCCGGAAAAATGTCGCCGTCATCGAGGCCCCGAGACTGCGGGAAACATTTTCCAGTCGTTCGGGAATCCCCTCAAAGCCGTCTTTGACCGCATTGATATAAAAAGGCATCCCCACAAAGACCATGACGGCGATAATCCCGGTCACACTTCCCATCATCCGTATGCCGAGGCCCTGGAGTATCTGCCCGAACCAGTGGTCCCTTCCCGCTATGCTGAGCAGGGCAATCCCGATTATCGGATGGGGGATCATGATGGGAAGGTCCACAATGCTTTCAATAACCTTTTTCCCGGTGAAACTTCCACGCGCGAGTATATAGGCGAAGGGCGTGCCTGCCACGAATGATATCGCTGCCGCAATGAAAGAGGCGTAGATGCTCAGCCATATCGACCGCCGCACGTCCGTGTCCCTGAAAGCCTCCCCCATGCTTTCCAGTGAAGGCTGAAAAAGCATCTGCATGAGAGGCAAGAGCAGAAACGACATCACGACCAGTCCTGAAAAAAGTGCCACTCCTCTGAACGGATCGGTCTTCCTAATCACGATTCAAGCGCTTGTGATTATTCTGTTCAAGGGTTTCGGGGTAATAAAATAAGGGTGATGTCCCTTTTTTCATTTTGCTACCTCGATCAGTTTTTTCAGTGGTTCCGGTATCTTTTTGTGCATCGCATCGTCAGGCACCCAGCATGGGATAAAAGGAGGCTGGCCCATTTCATCCAGCACCTTTAGTCCTCCATCCGGGGAAAGCATATATTCCAGGAACAGGACAGCCGCCTCCGGATTGGGGGCGTCCTTCACCATGGTGATCCCGTATGTGCATGAAGCGCCGCTAAGGGTATTAAATATCCCTGGTTTGCTGCCGGTCACCTCGACCTTTGCCTGGCCGTAGAAATCATCATATCTATAGTTTCCGAGGTTGATGTGATCATCCAGTACTACATATTTGACTTCATGCTGGACCGCCACCGAAAGATATTCCCACGCATAATCCATGTTCCCGGTTTTCAGGAGGGAGATGAGTTCCACGGATTTGGGGCGGATATTCTCCTTCGGCCTGTTGGCCATAAGCCTGTCATAAAGCCCCTGAATCCCGTAATGTTTCTCTGCAAGCTGAAGCACCATGAGACTGCGGTAGCCGCATGGATCCAGATTGGGATCTGAATGACCCCAGACAACGCCTTTTCGCGCTAAGATATCATGCCAGTTATCCGCGTTAATCTCATCCGCGAATCTGCTTTTTTCCGTATAACACAGTACAAGCTGATTCGTCGCAAAACGCGCATTCCACTCCGCGTGAGCGGGTATCAGCTCCTTGTCTATGACGACAAAATCAGCGGATGCAAAGATATCAGCGGGTTTTTTGAGTTCCGATATCATGCGTGCCATTTTAGTGCTCCCGCCCGCTTCGCGGAGAATATCGATATCCGGATATCTGGCCTCAAATCTCTTTTCGATCTCCGCTAATGGCACCGTCAAACTCCCCGCGTTAAGAACTATTACCTTGCCGGAAGGCTCAGCCATTGCAGTCCCCATTATTGTAAATGATAAAATCAGGCATATCCCGATTGAAAAAATAGATAAAAGACCCCTTGTGAATTCCTTCATTTTCTATACCCTCCAATCAAAAATTATCAGATAGATTACCTTTAATGGTTCATACATGTCAATTCATTTTTATATAAATACCTTTCATCTTTTTAATGACTCAAGATAACATAACATAACCATTCATGACATGCCCTTTCGGTTTCAGTATTTCTCAAATCATTAAAAACGAAAAACGGAAAAATCTCCATTGCATCCGGTAAATCAAGTATATAGAATGACATTATGGACTGCGGCCCGGTGGCCGGAAGGACACACCTTTGGTCCTCACGTCATTCGGGAAAGACAGGAAAGACCGCAAAGAAAACGGGCGCATCCTGAACCGGATAATCCGCCCGTCACTTTTTTTAATGAAAGAGCTGCTTCTTGAAATCTATAAACAAAAACAATGCATTCATCCGATGGTATGATCATATACTATTTTGCACGGTTGTCCCCTGTATCGCACTTCTGATCAAGATGCTGATGCTGTCATGCAGGGTTATCAGGTACGAGGGAGAGGACAGGGAGAAAACGGCCCTTGAGCGATCGGGGGGGAATGCTATCTATATTTCATGGCATCAGAGGATTCCATATCTTTCACACCTGGTGGGCTCCCGCGATATCACTGTCATGGTAAGCCAGAGCAGGGATGGAGAATACGCGGCAAGGTTGATAAAATGGATGGGGATAGGCAGCGTAAGGGGATCTTCCACAAGGGGAGGCAAGGAGGCCCTTGTAAATATCATACAAAGGCTCAAGAACGGCGGGAGCGCCGGCATGCTGGCGGACGGTCCCCTCGGCCCTGCAAGGGTCGCCAAAATGGGAACGATTATTATGGCCCACAGGACCGGGATCCCCGTCATACCTGTTGTGTGGAGCGCCGACCGGCGCTGGATACTGAACAGCTGGGACCGTTTTTTAATACCCAAACCTTTTGCCAGAATCGCCGTATATATTGGTGAACCCCTGTGGATACCTGAAGAAGCCGAAAACAATGAACTTGAAAACTATCGGAAACTTATTGAATCAAGGCTGAATCAGGCCGTGAAATTATGCGATGAGCACTTCGGCGGCGAGCTGCCGTGGAGAAAATTAAGGGGAGAAGAAACTCCGGAAATAGGTCCGTTTAAGAGGGAATGAGAAATAAAGGTGTGAGTGATTTCAACCAACCACGAGCGGGACATTAAAATGAAGTTTCATGCGAGGAATACAAAATAACTTATAAAACTAAAAGGATTCTGGATCCCCCGCTGGGAAAGGCGGGGGATGACAGCCTCTCTTTGTCTAAGAGTCTGGTAGTGTTTTTACTTCCAGCAAGGCCCGGGGCCAAAACCTCGTGTATTTCTATCAAATGCCATACCCGGGCCACCTCTGAACATCCGGGGTCCGTAGCCCATGTCGGGACCACTCCGGGACATTCCTGGACCATAACCAATGCCATACCCGCGCCCGTATCTTGAGTCAGGGAGAATCTTACGGGACTCCAGCTGATACTCCAGTCCTTTTTCCGACAGGGCGTCCTTCAGGTCATTGATCTCCTTCAAAAGAGCCTTTGCCTTTTCCATATCAGGCTCTTTATCATTTAAAATTCCGCCCATTTCCGCTGATTTCGTCCGGAGCTTATCCCTCAGATCAACTGTCTCATCATAGAATCTCCGGTCAAGTTCCTCGATCTTTACCCTCTGGTCTTCTGTCAATGAGCCATAAGCTCCGCCGTATCTTTCATTATATATCGGACATCTATCCCCGTAGGCCATCGAATGACGACCCTTGCCAAAGCCGGGTCCCCATGAAAACGCCGTTCCTGCAATGGAGCCTACCAGCAATAAACTTCCAATCACGATTATCATTTTTTTCATCTTAATCCCTCCTTATCTCAGGTTTTATTATTTATATTAAGCAAGGGCCGTGCCAGGTTATTTATTTTAAGTGTATCTATTTGATTTTATTGATTATATTTGATATATTCGTTTGGATTCCAGCGGGCTTCCCTCATCCTTAAGGCACATGGTGTGTATATAATATACAATTTATCTCACAAGATAAAAATGGACAGGGTATGAAGTATCCGCCCGTATTGATCGAACCTTAATGCGGCAATCCATGGAACAGACACCATTTTCATCTATTCTTTCCGGCCATTCTGTCCCGGCTTGTATATCCCGTCATTCTGCGCCTTAACCAAACAACGACCGGATTGAACCTTTCGGCCACGACAAAGCGTGGCCCTCCATTTTACATCCCTCCCGGACCCCCTATTCCAGCCGAAATCTTATAGGGACCTTCACCCACATCTCCACTGCTTCACCGCCCCTCATACCCGGCGTAAAAATCCATTTTTTAACCGCCTCAGTTGCTGCCCTGTCAAGAACAGAATAACCGCTGGACTCCGAAAGCCTTATCTCCTTTACCGTTCCTTCTCTTCCCACGAAAACATCCAGGAGGACGCTTCCTTCAATGCCCCTTTTTCTCGCTCTCTTTGGATACGCCGGTTCAGGGTTTTCCTTATATGCGGGAACCGCCTCCCTGATAGATATTGTCTCAGGAAAAACAGTTCGCTGTGTGATATGATCGAGCTCTGTCTTTTCCGTTGCGCGACTCTCTTTGAAGCCAGGGGAAGCGTATTCAGGTTCCTGAAGTTCCCCGGCAGGCAGATCTTCTTCCATTTTATCCTTTGTTTCAACCATTGCCGGGGTCTTTCGAATCAAATCAGTATCATCCCTTTTCTTAACTGCCGGCACCCGGGCCTGTTTTTCAGGCGGGGGGTTGACCTTTTTCTCAGGTTCAGGGGCAATTTCTTTCAGGAACTCTTCTTTTATCTCACGCGTGCTTTCTTTAATAAAAGGCTCCGGAATCGTTTTTTCAGCTTCGTCAGGCATAACAGGCATTAAATAATCCAGGGAAAGGGATATGGTCTCAGGTCTTTCCCATTGTGCACGCCCACCCCTCAACCAGTCCGCATCTGAGCCTAAAAACAGACTATGCAATAACAGGGCAAGTCCCGCGGATATTAACAAACGTTTCAAGGCTTATAACGCGCCTCCGCCTGTAAAGAGATATTAAGGATACCAGCATGCCTGATCTCATCCATTACATGGAAAAGCGCCTGATAGGAAGACGCTCCGTCCGCGAACAGAAGCAGGCCTCTCTCTTTCTTCACGGCAGGAAGAAGGATCAGAGACTCTCGAAGGTCATCAAGGGATATCCTGTTCCTGTTGAGATAAAGGGTTCCGTCTTCTTTAAGGGTTACGGACACAATGCTGTTCTTATCAATTTCAGCGGATGTGGATGAAGGAAGCCTGACAGGCATCCCCCTGTGAACCGCCATGGAAAGCATCGCGTATATGAAAAACACAAGAAGAAGAAAAACAATGTCAATCAGGGGCAGCATCTCGATGCGCGTTTTATGTCCCTTCTTTACGCTCACTTTCATGCCCTGCCTCCCGCCCTGTCGCACCCGTCCTGTTCAAGCTTCTCATAGACTATCTCCAGGCTTGTAGCGTATTTTTCAATATCCAGCCCCGCGTTTTCGGCCCTGATGTTAAAATAATTATAGGGAAACACGGAAAGGATGGCGATACCCAGCCCGGTGGCTGTGGTTATAAGCGCCTGGGCGATACCGGAGGTTACGGCCTGCGGATGTTCTATTCCCCCTGTCCCCAAAATCTCAAAGGATGATATAATCCCGATAACCGTTCCGAATATCCCCAGGAGAGGCGCCACGGTAATCATGGTATCCAGCGCGCCCAGAAAACGGCGCATCCTTTTCAGTTCATCCGACGCCGCCGTCTCCATGGCCTTTGTCATGGAAAACTCCCTGTGCAGGATCCCGCTTACAAGGATCTTTATGATATAGTCCTTTGATCCCGCAACACGATCCTTTATGTCATCCCAATCGCCTTTGCGGCACAACTCCAGAACATCATCCACAAGCGCTTGGTTCCTCCGGAGATCCTCCATTATCCAGAAGATCGCCCGCTCAATTATAATCGTTAACGCGATTATCGAACAGACCAGAAGCGGATACATTACGGGCCCGCCTTTGATAAAAAAATCCATCATATTATTTCCTTAAAATTGGTTGTTAGTTGTCCGTTACCGGTTACAGATTGATCTATAATCTTATGGAATTTATGTTCCTCATCGACTCCATATCGTAATGTACTTCCAATGTAAATCCCTCCCAACCTCCCTTTACAAAGGGAGGAGAAGTTGTAATCCCTCCCGTCCTCCCTTTACAAAGGGAGGAGAGCCCTTTCCCTTTGATAAGAGGATGAAAAGCCCCCTCTTTTCTAAAGAGGGGTCAGGGGAGATTTTCACTGATAACCAGTAACACATAACGGGTCTTCTTTCACACCAGGCTGACCCTCGGTCTTCCCGATACAGGGTCCCGGTCGACAAAGACCGGGCATTCATACACCTCTTCTATGTTGGATGCCGTAATAACCTCTCCCGGCTCGCCGATCACATGGACGGAGCCCCTTTTTAACATCAGGAGCCTGTGGCAATACCGAGATACGAGATCAATATCATGGGACACCAGGATAACACTCAATCCCTTTTCCATGCTCAGATTGGATATCAAACGGAAGATCTCCCTCTTGAACTTGATATCCAGGAAAGATGTGGGTTCATCGAGAAGAACTGATCTCGGTTCCTGCGCCAGCGCCCTCGCGATCAATACACGCTGCTTTTCCCCGCCGGACAGTTCATTTATGGAGCGCCCGGCAAGTCTCAGTGAATGTGTTGCGCTCATAGCCGCCCGAGCTATCATGAGGTCTTCCGCTCCCTCAAATTGTAATCTTCCAAGATAGGGAAATCTGCCCATAAGAACCACTTCCAGTGCCGTGAATGAAAACCTGAAATGATTCTCCTGCCCGACCATCGCGACTTCCCTTGCGAGTTCCGGTCTTGTAAATTTGGAAAGCTCCATACCATTTATTCTTATTTCTCCTTCATCGGGCGCAAGGACTCCATCCATTATCTTTAGAAGGGTGCTCTTTCCGGAACCATTCGGGCCAAGGATCCCGAGGATCTCTCCCTCCCCGATCCTGAGGTTTACTCCCTGGAGAGCGCGAATATGTCCGTATCTGAATCCTATGTTCTCCAGTGTCATGATCGGGTCCATTGGCTCCCCTTTACCTTTAAAAGATAAATGAAAAACGGCGCCCCGATAAAGGCGGTTATTACTCCCACCGGCAACTCACTGGGGGAAACGACGGTCCTTGCCAGGGTATCTGCAACTATCAGAAATATCCCGCCACCCAGTGAAGCAACAGGAATGAGGAGTCTGTGGTCCGAGCCAAACGCCATCCTTGTCAGATGAGGCACAATGAGCCCTACAAAGCCTATGAGCCCTGAAAACGATACGATAAGCCCCATGATAATGGAGATAATAAGAAGGCCGGTCTTCTTTGTCATTTCAACATCCACCCCTAACTGAAGGGCCGTCTCTTCGCCCGCGGTCAGCAGGTTCAGATCTTTCGCGAAACAGTAGATAATCAAGGCCGCGATAAGCACCGCCGGGATGAGTATGGCAAGCTGTCCGTAACCGCTCTGCGAAAGGTCGCCGTAAAGCCAGAAAAGCATCGTATGCAACCGGTCATCCGCGGCAGTGGAGATAAAGAACATGATGATTGCGGTAAAAAACGCGTTTATGATAACGCCGGTAAGAAGGATCGTGGATGATTCCATCCCCATCTTCCTGGCTCCGATGGTCATAACAAGATAGATTGTAAAAACAGCTCCGCCGAATGACATGATGGGCACACCCAGATTGAAGCTGAATCCTAAAATGATCCCCAGGACAGCTCCAAACGCGGAACCGCTTGACACCCCGAGAATGAAAGGATCGGCCAGGGGGTTTCGCAATATGGCCTGGAATACCACCCCTCCAAGCGAGAGCGCGAATCCCGCTGTTCCCGCCAGGATGATCCTTGGCAGCCTTATCTTATAGACTATAAGCCTTACGGGATCGTCAATGGGGATATCCCCGGAAAAAAGGCGAAAGATCTGGTTAAAAGATACTTCAGCTGTCCCGGATATGAGGGATATCAGCACGGCTGCCCCGGTTCCCGCGCACATGATCAGGGAAAGGGATCCCACCCTGGCGAGAGTCAATGGACTTTTAATTTTCTCTTTGCCTTCCATTTTATATCAGGAAATCTCCTCAGCCCCTTTTTAAAATTGTTGTCATTCTGCGGCTCCGACCGCAAAATCCAGTCTTTTTGAACAGGCAGATCCTGCGATCGAGTCGCAGGATGACATTATGAGAAGCTTTATTGTTTTAAACAGAATCAGCAGTTATTTAATGCGCTCTGTTTAGTACGAAAATAAGTTTATATATATCTGCATGAAATTCAGCGTTATGTCTAAAGATCACGGTATGGGGAGACTTTTTACTCTCTTGCCTCTGACCCCTGCTTGCTCCTTATGGCTTACGGCCTACTTTGCACTCCAGTCCGCTTCAGGATGAATCAATCCAGCCATGGCCTCCAGGCCGTCAATCACCCTGGGGGACGGCCTGTCAATAAGATCGGAATCGATCAGAAACACCCTGTTGTTCTGTACAGCAGGGATGGAATGCCACTTCATCCAGTCATCCCTGGCCTTTTCAAAACTTCCTTTCCTGTCCATGCGGCTTATAATCATTACATCAGGCTTCAGTCTCAGTATCTCCTCGATGCTTATGGCAGGATAATTGAAAGGCATATCCCGCGCCATGTTTATTCCGCCGGCAAGCCCGATAAGGTCATGATGGAATGTATTGTGATTAACCGTCATAATCGGTCTCAGGTTTATCTGTAAAAAGACCAGAGGCTTTTTCCTTGCTTCCACCTTCCTGATCACCCTGTCAACACGGCAGGATAAGTCCCTTACCATCTGATCGGCTTTTTCTTTCACGCCGCAAACGCGACCGATTGCCGCGATCGAATCGATTACACTCCTTATATCACGCGGGTTTATAATAAAAACCTCTATCCCTGCCTGGCCGAGGAGATTAACTATCTTGGGTTCATTCCCGTCCGCGGTTCCTATCACAAGATCCGGATCAAGGCTGATGATCTTTTCTATATTAAGATCCACGTAACTCCCGATTACAGGTTTGTTCAGGGCTTCCGGTGGATAATAACTGAACTTCGTTACGCCAACCACCCTGTCACCAAGCTCAACATAATAGAGTATCTCGGTAATACTGGGGGCAAGCGATATGATTCGAGACGGCTCTCGCTTTAAAATAATAGTGCGACCCAGCGAGTCTTTAAATTCCCCGCTGTGGGATAACCCTGACCATGTAAAAACAAGGATCGTCAGGCAGGGAATAAAACATCTTAAAAACAAAATCAAAACCTTATCTCCAGCCCTGCTGTCCAGGTCCTTTCCGGCGCAGGGTAAAAATTTCGCGCGGTCAGAAACGTATCCATCACCTCGTACTCGGAGTACTCCTGATTTGTTATATTGTTTAGGCCAAAAAATGCGCTGAACGATTTCCATCCGTATGAAAGTTTGCCGTTGATGCTGTAGTGATTATCAATCTTCTCAAAATTATTGGCATGATCACTGATCGCGTACCTTGCTCCAAAATAACTGTAATCAGCGGAAAAGGCCAGTCCCGGAAGAATATTATTTATTCTAAACCCCAGATTCGCCCTGTGCCTTGGAACTGACGGTATGTCATTTCCTTTATAGGGATTCTCATCAAATTCAGCCTCCACGTAAGAATAATTAACAAATAAATTAACTCGCCTGAAAATCTCTCCGCTGATTCCAGCTTCTACCCCGTGACGAAGGGTCTTGGGATGATTCTCATTGCTGAATGTCATGGGATTATAAAAAATCTCATTATCAATCTCCGCCCTGAAAAGGGTAAAAGTCCCACGAATATCAGGAGTCAGATAGTGTTTTATTCCACATTCGTAATGCCGACCTTTTTGGGGCTGAAGGTCAGTGTTCGCCATAATAACAAAGGTAACCCAGTCAACGTAGGAAACCTCATCCGTAAGGGGAAACCGGATACTTTGATTCACTCTGAAAAACAGTGACGAAGACTGATCATAGAGATAAGAAATACCCAGGCTATAAGCATTTTCACGCTTCTTTACCTTTGTGTTAAGCGGCGTCAGCAGTAGAGTAAGGTCTTCCTGGTTAAACGAATACTCAACACGTTCATGTCTTACACCTGTTGAAAGAACGATATTATCCATCAGGGAAAATTCATTATTGAAATATACGCCGAGTGAGTCCCTATCGGTATTCGCAAAGCCCGTTCTGGTAATCAAGGGAATAAAGAAACCACCAAATGAATCCATTTCCTGTTCGGCCCAGTACAAATCAATGCCGGCTATGAGCCTGTTCTCATGGTTGAATATATTCCTCTCCATAATATATCTGGGACTTAGGCTCCACGTTTCTGTAACACTGCGAGTTCCCTGTGGAAAAACCCCCGAGGGGTCAGGAAATACCGCCTTATTATCTCTTTTCCTGTAAGCCAGATCAGCAATAACATTTCCATACCCGAACAGATCCAGGTCCAGTCCTGCTTTAAAGTAATAATCTTCGCTTTCTCCCTCATCGAGGGGGTTAGCGTTCATCTCTCTATCAGCAATATATTGGGCCTCGGTTAATGGTCCGGGAAGATCAAATTCATCTTTATGATATGACCCGGAAAAATTAAGAATCAGAAAATCAGAAGGATCAAGGTCTATCCGGCCTCCAATATCCTTTGCCATAAATCCGTTTTCATCCCGATACCCTTCTATTGAATCATACCCGGCAAAAACAGCAGCGGTGATTCTATCACGCCCACCGCTTGCAGATATCCATTCCCTGTTCCGCCCGAAACTCCCGGTGTCCGCTTCAACTGATGCCATAAGTTCCTCTGAAGGTGTTCTGGTAATAATATTGATAACTCCGCCGACAGCGTTATCACCGTAAAGCACCGAGCCCGTGCCTCTTAAAACCTCAATCCTTTCAACCTGTTCGATTGGAATCTGCGTCCAATCTGTTCCGCTCAGATCTATTTCATTAACCCTTCTTCCATCCACAAGGACCAGAGTATTATAGGACGCAGTCTCTCCAAAACCCCTGAGATCCACTTCCGACGTCTTGCCATTGCCGAGTTTGTCCCTCACATTTATCCCTTCTTCATATCTGAGGATTTCGACGATATTCTTGGCGTTTGAATCTTTGATGTCGCTTTTATCGATTACAGTCACATTCGCAGGGATCTTTTCAATCTCCTGTTCAGCCCTTGATCCGGTTACCACCACCATATCAAGTGTTTTCACGGATCGATCTTCGAGTTTTGCTTCGGCCTGACATCTTCCGGGCAAATAAACGAATACGCATATAATAAATATCAACAAATATTTCCTCATCTTCTATCCTCCTGTTCTCATGTAAGTTTACAGGCCCGGAAAAATAAAAAATCCCCGGACCGATCAAATCGATCCGGGGATTTCCCTTTTTTATCCTCAAGATCCTCCGGTTTACCCCTGTCCTCGAATGATAAACCGAAATCCAGGCAGGTCTTCTGACTTCTCCCCCCTTTCAGCCGCCTTCCCGGACAGGATAAGCTGAGCTTATCATAAGTTATCCGTTAAATGTTATATGCATTTTTCAAATAACAAATAACTATTAACTGATAACTAACACTCCCCAGTGACTGATTCCTGCTGAAAGGGTTTCCTTTTCATAGAAGCATTGAAAAGGAAGGAGTTACAGCGGCGGGCCCGTCCCCGATTTTAACGGGGTTCCCTATTAAGCTCATTCCGAGCGCCTGAATCTTCTGGATTATTTTTCTACGTTAAAAGAAGGACAATGTCAAGCAACAAAATCCATGATCCCGTTAACCAATTATCACCTGTTCTCACTAATGTCCGGTTAGAAAATTGCATAAAGATCGCAGTATGGAGTTATCGTTATTTCATAGGTTTATTTACAGTCATCCGGTATTTTTTCATCTGATATTAATCAGCCTTATAAATCCTGCACAGGAATCCTCTCATGGAAGGAGAACCTATCTCCGGGCTATACGGCGGACTGTCATCCGTGAGCATATTGATATTCGCCTCATCCCATCCGTATTGTGCGGGGGCACCCCTTTCAGGGAACCACCATCCATAATCAACGCACACAACCCTGGGGTCAATCCCGTCGCTAAGGCTCGCGGTCTGCTCTATCCTGCCGCGCCTGTTTTCAATATACACCCTGTCACCCTCATGGATCCCAAGATCAAACGCCGTATCAGGATGGATAAGGACCAGCGGTTCAGGTTTCCTCTTTCGTAAAATATCAAGCTGCCTGTCCTGGGAATGGACATAATCCCTTCCATGAGTACTGGTGAGGATAAGCGGATATTCCTCAACCATTTCCGGCGAGCTGTAGGGTGTTTCTTTCGGTTCATGATACTCCGGCAAAGCCTCATAACCCCATTTTTCGCACAGGCTTGAATATATTTCCACCTTTCCTGACGGTGTGTTGAATCCTTTTTCCAAATATTTACGATATTTTTCGCCTGATGAAACAACAACATGACGCCTGCGAAGCTCATCAAACGTCAACCCTATCTTCCCGGTATAGTCATCAAGGTAAGAAGCAAAGTCCTTCCAGAAATAGCTTCCCAGTCCAAGCCTGTTGGCCAGGGAAATAATTATCTCCAGGTCCGGCTTGCACTCCCCGACCTGAACGGCCTTTTGCTGGGCAATAAGGAATGTGTCGCCATTCCCAAGGCTGCCCAGCTGAACGGCGTCTGATTCAAGGTAAGACGCGGAAGGCAGCACGATATCCGCAAGGGAGGCGGTGGGCGTCATGAAGAGATCGGCAACAGCAAGAAAATTGACCTTTTTCAAGGCTTCATATACCCTCCTGGAATTACACCAGGTCATCACGGGGTTGCAGCCCATCACCAGCGTCCCGTATATCTTATATGGTGTTTCATCCAGCATGGCCTGTATCAGGTACTGAGATTGCAGCTCCGCGGGCTTATTGGCGATGGGCTCCCATAACGTGTCCGTTGGATAGTGTCCATGTTCAAAACCAAGTTTTTTCTTCTCCCGTTCGTGTGTAATAATATGACTGAGCACATCGGATCCCTTGCCCTCCCGGTCAACCGGACCGCTAGGGGCCAAAAGTGTGCCGCCGGGGATATCCAGCAGGCCGCAGATTGCCTGTATTATGGACAGCGCCCTGGCAAACTGGGTACTATTATACGTGTCCTCACTTCCATTTCCGTTTTGAAGGCATGCATACTTATGGCCGGCAAAGAGCCTGGCCGCCTCGACAATACTTTCAGCCGGGACCCATGTTATCTTCGCCACCTTTTCAGGCGTGTATTTCTGGATATGTTTTTCCAGCCTGTCAAAACCTGTTGTCCATTTCTCCACAAAATCCTTATCATAGAGCCTTTCGCTGACAATAACACTTATCATCCCCAGGGCCAGGGCGAGATCGGATGCCGGCCTGGGTTGAAGCCATATATCGGCCTTCTTTGCCGCCTCGGTCTTAAATGTATTCACTACTATAAGCTTGCCCCCCTTCTTCAGCGGGACATCAAGGCTGCTCCCCCATGACATGACACAATCCGGAGATCCGGAAAAATCGGGTCTGCCGTCATAACCATAGGTCATCAGCCTGCCGCTTGCGCTCGGAATATAACATGTATTGTCGATCCCCGCTATGTTTGGGGTGCCGAAAGCATTTCCCATCCTGGAGACAAGATCACATCTCCTGTCATATTGTCCCTTGATAAAGGCGACCGATTCCGGGCCGTGCTCAGCCTTGAAGCCGTTCAACTTTTCCGCGATTATCCCCTCGGCCTCATCCCAGGTTATTCTCTTCCACTTTCCTTCACCCCTTACACCCGTCCTCATTAAAGGGTAATGGAGGCGGTCCGGATGGTAAAGACGCTCAAGACCGGCCTGCGCCCTCCAGCAGAGATTGTCCCTGGTCTTGGGCGAACCCGGATCACTCTCAACCCTGATAGCGCGTCCGTTTTTTACCCGAACGAGCATTCC
Organism: Deltaproteobacteria bacterium; assembly: GCA_016932235.1. The sequence goes on from JAFGDF010000232.1 coordinate 21,538, forward strand.
GCACATCATCCTGCACTCCCCGCAGACTGTTCTGACTGTTTCGATCCCGGAATTATCTGTCATTTATTTCCTCCTAGTTAATATGTATGGGATAACCCCGCATGATTTTTAGCATTGAAGAAATGCGCCAAACATCTTAAAAACGTTAATCAATTGAGGTCCGGGTGAGGGGCCTCAGAATCCATAAGCCAGCCCGAAAGAGACACACCCGTATCCGCGTCATATCTCCTCTCAAACGCCTCAGGATAATCCCTTCTCCATCCCGCCATCTC
>JAFGDF010000233.1 GCA_016932235.1 Deltaproteobacteria bacterium
AATAAGTATATTCCTTAACATTTGGATGATTCCCGGCAGCGACTCGACTTGAGCTCGTCGACAAGTCTTGCTGCAGGGAGAGTCAATATGATCTTTAGGGGGGGATGAAATCAGATTAATTCAGTGAGGATATTTTATATTTACACTGCATTTTGAAAAACTTTATCGAAGCCATGTTCCGTACAAAAAATGATATTAAAGGTTATACGATTTTGCCAAGAAAATCCAGTCTAAAGGAGGAGTGATGAAATCTACGGATAGACAAGTACCGGAAGACATGAAGGAGATTCCCGGCTATGCCGGAAAAATTCTGAGGATAGATTTGACCAGAGGTGCCATTAGGCCTGAACCCCTGACCGAAGAATTCCTGAAGGATTATGTCGGCGGGGCTGCCATGGGAATAAAATATATCTATGACGAGGTGGACCCAAAAGCAGATTGGGCCGATTCCGAAAACCGGATTTTCATTGGCTCCGGGCCTCTTGGCGGAACGAGGGTCGCCGGTTCCGGTACTGTTTGTGTTGTTACAAAAGGCGCCCTTACCAACGGGATGTCCAGTTCGCAGGCAAATGGTTTTTTCGGCGCATACCTGAGGTTTTCCGGCTACGATGCCCTGATTATCCAGGGGAAGGCGCCGAAATTAAGCTACCTGCATATTCACGACGGTATTGCAGAACTGAAGGACGCTACCCATCTTGCAGGTAAGACAACGTTCGAAACGGAGGAAATCCTTAAAAAGGAACTGGGAAAGAAGGAAAGAGGCGCCAGTGTCCTATGCATCGGACCGGCAGGGGAGAATCTGGTCAAGTTCTCCGTCATCTTCGTAGATTGGGGACACATGGCTTCCCATAACGGCATCGGGGCTGTGATGGGTTCAAAAAAATTAAAGGCTATAGTGGTGGACCGAGGCAATAAAAGAACCACGGTCCATAATCCGGAGGATTTGTCAGTGGTGGCCAAAGATCTGGTAGCCTATGCCCTTGAGGATAAAATGAACTATGGGACCCACCAGGAGGGGACCGTCGGCGGTGTAGTCATGAGCACCAGAGGTGGCATGGTTCCTGTCAGGAATTATATGACCAATGTCAGCCCAATTACGGATGAAAAGCTGGAAAAGTATTCTGCTCAAAATATCAGGACGATATTTAACGCCAAACGAACGCCCTGCTGGGCCTGCCCGGCAAATCATTGCCAGAGCTATGAGGTTACTGCTGGAAAATATGCAGGCCGTAAATTTGAGGAGCCGGAATATGAGGGTATGGCCGCGTTCAGCGAGCTTGTAGGAATAAACGATGTGGAGACAACAGTCCTGCTGGCCGGAGAGACTGACCACTTGGGAATTGATATCAACGAGTCTGGCTGGGTCATAGCCTTCATAATGGAATGCTACGAGAAGGGGATATTGACCAGAGATAATACGGATGAGCTGGAGATGACCTGGGGCAACGGCGAGGCGGTAATGTCAATGCTGAAAAAAATTGCCGGCCGTCAAGGCTTTGGAGATGTCATGGCAGAGGGTGTGATGCGCGCAGCCAGGACTATAGGCGGGGAAGCACCGAACATGGCTATCCACACCATGAAGGGAAATACACCACGGGGTCATGACCACCGTGTTATGTGGGTGGAACTCTTTGATACCTGTGTTTCGAACCTGGGCACGCTGGAGGCCCATTCAATAGCGCCGTACAAGCTGCTTGGCATACCGCCTGATTTCGACAGATTTGATCCTATGGCCGTGTCTTCTATAAATGCAAAAATAAAAGGCTCCATGGTATTTGAGGATTCCCTGGTAACCTGCCGCTTCAACACCCTGAATAACCTGGAGTTGTTATGCAAGGCCGTTAATGCCGTAACCGGCTGGAACATGGATCATAACGATGCGTTGACGATAGGTAAAAGAGCCGTAAACCTAGCCAGGACATTTAACCTGCTGGCCGGCATAGATGCCAAGCTGGATGCACCTTCTCCCAGATACGGCTCCACTCCAACAGATGGAAAAGCGGCCGGTAAAGGTATTATGGAACACTGGAACGAAATGGTGAAAAATTATTACAGACACATGGGCTGGGACGAAAATACCGGAAGGCCACTTCCTGAGACTCTGAAAAAATTGGGCATAGGGGATGCCGTGGCCAAACTTTGGCAGTAGAAAGGAAGCAAACAAACACAGCAAAAATTAAAGAGACCTGGGCTTGACAGCATTGTATCGCATCTGTATAAGGTTTCTTAATATGTATGGGGGCATGTCATGCAGCTAAAGCCAATTGCCTTAAAAATGGAGAAGTGGATACACAGGATAAGCACGTCACTGCATTCCATAAGCGCTATTGTTCTTTTCCTGATGATGGCTCTGATGACTGTAGACGTCGTTGGCCGTTATATTTTCAAACGTGCAATCACAGGTTCTATAGACTTTGTGGTTATTATGATGGTCATTTTTATTTTCCTGAGTTTCGCAAACACTACCTATCGCAGAAATCATGTCCGCACGGACGTTCTATATGAACTTTTTTCAGTTCGGAAAAGAGCGATTCTTGACATTATCACAATAGGATTGAGTACTTCCATTATGATTCTCATAACCTGGCAGCTCGGAGCGAGGGCAATCAAGATTATTCAAAATCCACCCGGTCTTTCCACAGCATATTTTTCCTGGCCCCATTACCCATTCATGATTTTGGCCAGCTTTTGCTGCGGGTTGATGTCTTTGGAGCTTTTAATCTGGTTTATTGAATCGATTAATAAAAGCATAAAAGGGTAGAAAAATTATCTTATTTGATCTCATAAATAACAAACATCACGCCGATATCGGCTCTCTTTGCTCGGAGGAAACTATATGAGCCCCGAATTGATTGGGATTTATGGCATTGTACTGATGTTTGTTTTTATGTTTATGGGGATGCCTATCGGTTTTTGTATGGCCGTGACCGGGTTTTTGGGGCAGGTGATAATATTCGGCTGGCATGGCGCTTTAGCTCAATTAGGCATGGTTCCCTACGCATCAGTCGCTCAATTTACCTTTTGCGTTATTCCGCTCTTTATGCTTATGGGGGAATTTTCCTATGCTTCGGGGATAACTGAAGACTCATACAGCTTTGCCTATAAAATCCTCGGAAGGATACGCGGAGGGCTAGCGATGAGCACCATAGGCGCAAGCGCTATTTTCGCCGCGTGTACAGGCTCATCTGTCGCCAGTGCAGTGACATTCGCAAAGGTAGCGCTTCCTGAGATGAGAAAGTACAATTATCACCCCGGTCTGGCCACTGGCGCTATTGCGGCAGGAGGAACACTTGGCGGGCTTATACCTCCGAGCAATCCCATGATCCTTTATTCTATCTTTACAGGGGCATCCATAGGCAAGCTTTTCATTGCCGGCGTCTTTCCCGGGCTGATCCTGACATTTTTTTTTATGATGGTAATTTATGTTATAACATCTATAAATCCATCAAAAGGACCGGCCGGAGAAAAGGCGGCTCTAAAGGATATTATTTCCGATACTGTAGGACTCATTCCGGCGATCATACTCATGATAGTCGTCTTAGGCGGTCTCTGGGGCGGGGTCTTTTCTCCGTCCGAGGCAGGGGCCATAGGTGCGGCAATGGCCACGGTGATTCTGTTGATCAGGAAAAGGAGATCAAGCATAGGAGAGATCAGGAGAGTCCTTGGTTCCACTGCCCAATCCACGGGCATGATTTTTACAATCGTTATAGGCGCTTTGATCTTCGGGGACTTTATGACAATAAGCAATTTGCCGGGGCTTCTTGTCAAATTTATCGATAATTATGCTTTGCCGCCTCTTACAGTCATTTTTGTACTAATGATTATCTATGTGATTCTCGGCGCGCTTATGGAAGAGCTTGCCATAATGCTTATAACCATCCCCATTATCATGCCGTCATTAACCGCACTGGGAGTGGATCCTGTTTGGTTCGGTATTCTTTTTATGGTGAACATGTCAATGGGTCTGATCATGCCGCCTGTCGGTTTCATCTGTTTTGTACTGGCGGGAATAATTGAGGACATCCCACTGTACACTATTTATAAAGGGATCCTCCCCTTCTCTGCTGTAATGTTTTTATGCATACTCCTGATAATGGCATTTCCCGGGATAGCCCTGTGGTTGCCGAACCTGATTATAAGGTGAGAAACAATAAAAAATTAATATCCACCATCAAGGCGTCATGTGCCGTGTTTCCTGCCATAACTCTTTCTCTCCCTTCGGTCTGGAAACGGGTTTATTAAATCCCTCCCAACCTTCCTTTCCAAAGGGAGGAACACATTTTTATATCGATAAGGAAAAGCCCCTCTTTTCTAAAGAGGGGTTGGGGAGATTTCAATAAGCAGCATGACAGAGCATGGCCCTCCAATTAAAATCCCCCAACCTCCCGTTTTTTAAAGGGAGTAGAATATTTTCTTTCCTATTGATGCAGGAGAATCAAACCACTGGATCCCGGCCTTTGCCGGGATTATGTGAGTATCAATCTCGGCATATTTTGCAAAGGTCTAAATCCAGCGCCATTGCGATACGACTTTCATTTGATGATGGATCTAAAAAATGTCAATAACCTTGACCTGAAAGGAAAATTATCCTATAATCCTTTCCCTGAAAATCAATATCTTATCAGTTAATCAATCTAATTCTGGAAGGATAAAATATGCAAGAACATCGCAGCGAAGGCAGAGAACCATTATGGATGCTTATCGAGAAGCAGATCCAAAATTATACTGACGAGGATTTTAGAGATGAAAACAGCCTGGCAACCGCCAGGAAAATTGCAGAAGAACTGGATAAAACCGGCTATAATGTTTCGAAACATGGCGGTAACTGGATGCAGTTAACTGCGGCGTTAAAAGCGCGTAACAGGGTTGGCAGGCCGTTTATGCGGGATTTTGACGAAGCGCTTTCCGCGCTGAGCCTGGATGATATTAAAGATACATATTCCACTGCAATGAAAATAATCCGTGATCTTGGTAAGGATTGGCCATCTTTCCTGGACTCAAAACACAGGACCGATGTGGATATGATTGTTGGAGATAAAAAAACCGACTTGATGATTGCAAAAGCCAGAGAGCTTTCAGGAGCAAAGGGGATACGCTATCTCATTTCTGAAACATTTGAGCAGCAGGCCATAATGGAAGCGCTGGGGGTATCAGAAGAAGAATTCAAGAGCGTAAAGTCAAAAGTGGATGCAGAACTTGCAGAAAAAGACAGAGTTAAAAAGTTATTTAAAGATGTCGCGGACGCTTCGGAAGAGAGTAAGATTAAACACCTCCTCAACAACAATGCTTCGGACGAACTTATTGCGGAAATCGGCGCTTTCGCTCAGTCGGCAATTGATGCGGTGAAAAAGGCCATGGAAGAAGATCTGGCGGCAAAGAAGAGAAAGGAAGAAGAACTGGCCGCCAAGAATGCCGCTGAAGCAGCAGGTCCCGCACTGGAAGATATCGATCCGGAAACTATGCTGGAATATATCGAAGGAATCAGGGAAATCCTGGAATTTTCAGATGTTGAAAAGGATATACGAATAATGTGTGAGCAGAGCTCCATTCCCAAGGCGCTTGTGGACATAGCTGTCTCCGATCCGGACAAACTGGATGAACTGGAGAAGAAGGCCGGGGGATAATGATGGTACATGCCTTATTGGTGTTTTGAGGGCCGGGATTTAAATGGATTCCAGCTTTTATTTTCATGCAATTTACGGACAAAAAAATATACAGGTCCGTATATAATAATATTCAAAGGATATTCATATCAGATCTTTTCCATTTTCAGATTCTAAATCTTAATTTAATTCTCGATAATTATATATCTCTCTGAAAGCCTTGGAGGGCTAAGCATTACATAGCTCGATTTTAAAGATGTTTTGCCGGGCAGGATGAAACCTTGGGCCGTGGCACGATATTTGAACCACTTCGGGAGTATGGCGGACTTTCTTCAAAAGGCCCCTGGTAAAAGTGCCTAAACCGGAGGATATGAGGTGCATCATAAAATCGCTTTTGTGGATGATGACAGAAAGATACTGGAATCGCTGAATCTGGTTTTTAAGGATGCGCCATATCATGTCGTTCTGTGCAATAGCGCGTTTGAGGCTCTAAAGATAATGGAGAATGAAGAGTTTTCAGTGGTCGTTTCTGATCTGTTCATGCCTGGGATGAAAGGAGACGTTTTCCTGCAGAAAGTCATGCAAAAACATCCTAATACCGTCCGTATCATTATGACAGCGAATTCTTCCGCTACTGTTACACAAAAAAATGTGCATCAGGTAATATTAAAACCATGGAGTATTCATCAAATGATTTCCGTCATAAAAGATGCTGTAATGCTGTATGAAAAAAATTATGATAATCCTGTCGTCACATCGGATTAATATAATAATCTATAATCAGAAGGAAAATTCATATGTTAAAGAAGATTCTGAAGATCACTCTGATCGTTTCACTTGGGATCTGTCTGTCACGTTATGGAAGCGATGTGAGTCTGGCGGCAGGTTCGGGCATGATGACGGGCGACGCGGAGTTTGATACGATCCTGGGTGATATCAATGTCCACACACAGGGAGAGGACTTGTCCGATTTTGTGTCGAATCTTTCCGTTTCTTATAGGATTCCTGAGATAGAGATAGAAAACATGCTTTTTACATTAAAGATGTCTCCGGCAGACGCTTATATGGCCGTTGGATTAGCCAATATAAGCAATAGGCCTCTTAATTATGTGGTTGAGGAATATCAAAAGAACAAGGGGCGGGGCTGGGGAGTCATTGCTAAGAACCTCGGGATAAAACCCGGTTCAAAGGAATTTCATGCGTTAAAGAACGGCGGGTCCGAGCAACTGGGCAAGGTCAAGAAAAAAGGCGCCGGTGTGAAAGATAAGGAAAAGAAACCGGATAACAGCAAGGGCAAACCATACAAGGGGAAGAACAAGGGAAAATAAAAAGAAAATTTTATCGGAGGCGATCATGAATATGAAAAAATATATAAGCTTGTTCTGCCTGTTCTCTGGCCTGTTGTTTTTTCAAGGATGCCTGGGGACCATTAGAATAGGAAACGCTCCTCCCCCATCTTACGAGCAGGCGGGACCACCTCCATGGGCTCCCGCGCATGGGCACAGGGCGAAGCACAGGTATCATTATTACCCGATATCACATGTATATCATGAAAGAGACCGGGGGATGTGGTTTTACTATCGTAACGGCGACTGGAGGGTTTCGGTTTCCCTGCCGTCGGAGATCATAATCGACGTGAATGATTATGTTGTCCTGGAGATGGATGACGATCGGCCTTATCGTTATCATCAGGAGGTTGTGAAAAGATATCCTCCAGGGCAGCTTAAGAAGAAAAATGACAGACGTAAATGGAAAGATTAAGTATTTGAAGGGACGCGCTCCGTTGAGTCCGCTTATCCCCGGCCATAACGGAGTGTGGCCCTCAAATATAAATCCAGCAAATTCAAATTTCCAGCTTAAAGACCAAAATCCCTTTCCCCTGTCCTTGACCCCTTGAACGGGAAGAGAAAACCCCCACAAATATAAATCTTATCAAGACGTTAAAATCCAATAGATCAAAAAAAAATGATGAAATATTTTAAAAGAGCTGTAATATAGTTCAATATTTTAAGTGGATACCATGGGTTCCGCGATCAAGTCGAAGAATGATAAAAAACTAAATTTTAAGGCCGTCTATAAAGTCATTCTGCGTCTTTGACCGCAGAACCACACCTCGTTGCCTGTTGCTTTGCATGTTTAATATGGCCCATTTGAGCCGGAAGAATCTGCTTATTTATTGGCAAGAGGCATTGTGTAAAATCAAATACTCATTTTTATTATAAGAACGTATTCAATATGCCGGTTTACGAATACACTGCACTCGATAGCAAAGGAAAGAACCTGAAGGGCATCATTGACGCGGACAGTGCCAGGGCCGCGCGCCAGAAATTGAGGTCTTCGGAGATCTTTCCCGTCGACATAGCCGTCACATACTCTGAAAAGAAAAGGACATCTTTAAGCCGCAGGCCTTCAGGCCTTTTCAGGAGGGTAAGGGCGTCGGAGCTTTCCATCATGACCAGGCAATTGTCCATCCTGCTCGGCGCGGGGATACCGCTTGTCTCCTGCCTGGAATCCCTGATAACCCAGGTTACAAACCCATATTTAAAGCGGATCATGGCTCAGGTAAAAGAAACGGTCAATCAGGGAGGAAGCTTTGCATCGGCCCTGTCAGATTATCCGGCGCAGTTTTCCCCGATCTACGTCAATATGGTACGCGCGGGAGAGGCGTCCGGTTCCCTCGACGTGGTGCTCGACAGGCTCGCGGATTTCAGCGAGAGCCAGGAGGCGTTAAGGGGCAGGATAAGGGCAGCCCTTGCGTATCCTGTTTTCATGAGTCTTATAGGAGCAGTTGTCCTTTTTATATTGATGAGCTTTATTATTCCCGATATCATGACGATATTCGATGAAATGGAGCATACCCTTCCACTGCCGACTCAGTTGCTTATTAATGTGAGCAATTTCCTGAAGTCCTTCTGGTGGGCCGTCCTGGTTATTATTTTTGTTGTTACCGCCGTTTTTCTCAGGGCTATACATACCGTAAAAGGGAGGACAATCTGGGACGGACTGAAGATCCGCGCACCGGTTATAGGTCATGTCAATATCAGGATTTCGCTGGCGAGATTCGGGAGGAGTCTCGGAAGCCTCCTGGAGAGCGGTGTTCCACTTATCCAGGCGCTTGAGATAGTGCGGAATATCCTGAATAACAGCCTTATGGCTGGTTCGATTGATATGGCCATGGATGAAATCCAGGCGGGCAAGAGCCTGGCGGATCCCCTTTCAGGCAACCGCTGGATACCCCCGGTCTTCATTAAGATGATCGCGGTGGGAGAGCAGAGCGGTGAGGTGGAAAAGATGCTTCACAAGATCGCGGACATATACGAAAAGGAAGCGGAATCAAGAATTATTGCAATGACATCGATGCTGGAACCGGTTATGATACTGATAATGGCCCTGATCGTGGGATTTATCGCTGTTTCCATACTGTTCCCGATATTCGAAATGAGCCAGATGATAAGATAATACAAAAATATCCAGGAGGAATGTTGATGCCCCCGAAAAAGAATAATAACCACGGCTTTACGCTGATTGAGATCATGGTGGTGATTGTCATACTGGGGATACTGGTCAGTTTTGTGGCGGTCAATATAATGGATAAACCGGATGAAGCCAGACAGTTGAAAGCCAGGATAGATATCAGCTCTCTTGAAACCGCCATAAAGCTGTATAAACTGGATAACGGCAGATTCCCTTCCACGGAGCAGGGACTTCAGGCGCTGGTTGAGGCTCCCACCGTTGGACAGCTTCCCCGTAAATGGCGGGAGGGGGGATATCTTGAGAAAGGAAAAGTCCCCATGGACCCCTGGGGAAATGAATATATCTACCTTTCACCGGGTATCCATGGCGAATTTGATATAATTTCCTATGGCGCCGACGGGGAACAGGGCGGTGAAGGTAATGATCAGGATATAAACTCATGGGAGATAGAATAAGCAGGCGGCTGCCGGACATAATAGGGCAGGATGTCAGAGATCTGGTTATAAAGGCGATCATTTTTGCCGAAAAACACTTTAAGAATTGAGGGATTTAACCGCAAAGACGCAAAGATCGCTAAAAAGTTTTGTTTATTATTCCCTCTTCGCGACCTTGGCGCCTTGGCGGTTCGTAATAATTTCTTGTGACAACCGAAGTATTTATTATAAGCAACCTGGTTTATCCTGCGATGATGCTGTTTAAAATTATCAGGCATTTGGCTTCAAAATATTGACCTTTTCTATTTATTTTGCTCAGCAATAAAATCCGATGCGGATGCGCATGATGATAAAGGAACATAAAGGGTATACACTCATAGAGTTGACCGTTGTCATAGTACTGGTTGGTTTGTTAATGACTTTCACTGTTCCGCGAGTTAGGGAATCAGTCTCAACGGACAACCTTAAGGCCTCGACGAGAAGGATCATGTCTCTTATTTATTCCGTTCGGGGTGACGCGATCAGGGATAACAGGGGTTATGTCCTGAATTTTGATAAGGGATCAGGCCGTTACTGGGTGGAGTCACCGGATATGCCTGAGCTTGAGAGGTCTCTTGCCAGGGAAAACGCCGATGCCTTACCAGGGGATGTCAGGATAATGGATATCACGATTGTGGGAGACAACAGCAGCCAGGATGGCGAAACATTGATTCGTTTTCATAACAAAGGTTATGTAAAACCCGCGCTCATACGGCTAGGCTCTGATAAAGGCAAGGAATTAACCATGATCTTAAGACCTTTCATAAGAAAGATAGAAGTGGCTGAAGGAAGGGTTGAGCCTGAAGAGGTCAGGTTTTAACGTGAAGCCCTAAATAGTGGTACTCCGGGACGTTATCAGACAGCCTCCCGGCCCCCCTTTAACCAGAGGGGGGATATGACTCGCTCCCCGCTTTAACAAGGGGGAAAATGGCTTCTCCTCCCTTTTATAAAGGGAGGCGGGAGGGATTCCATAGAATGTGCTGTGACGTAATCGTATTCATGCCGCTAAGTACTTGGTTTCAGGCACTGTATGCACATCTCCATTAAAGAATCAGATCCGGGTTTTTCCCTTATCGAAGTTATGGTGGCTGTTTCCATAATTGCCATAGCCCTGACCGCGGCCCTGGGTTTGCAATCAAAGGGTTTTTCCCTGGCAGGTGAAGCGAAATTCAGCACCACGGCATCGATGCTCGCGCAAAAGAAGTCTGCTGAAATAGAGTCGGGAAATATCGATCAACTAATTGACTTTTCAGGTGATTTCGGTGATGATTTTCCGGGTTACAGTTGGGAAATCTCTATCGAAAACAGTTATCCTTCCCAAGACGGGATCTCTGATTATCTAAAGCAGATCAACATGAAGATTTCCTGGGGCGGTGATGAAAAGTATATCTATCAATTACGTTTCTATCAGTTTGTAACGGATAAATAAAGGACAGTCCCATGCCTGAAGGATCGAATAAATATTATTCTCAAGCCGGATTTACCCTGATTGAGATCCTGATGGCGATGTTTATTCTCGGTTTGATCATGACCACCATTTATGCCTCTTTTACAGGAGCGTTGAGAAACATCAACGCGGCTGAGGATACCACTGAGAATTATCAGAAAGCGCGTGTTTCCTTTGAGAGGATTATCGAGGACCTGGAATCCGCATTTATGCCTCATGATTTACCCGGTGAATTGTCGGATCAGCTTCCCCCCAGGCTCTCGGGTTTTATCGGCAGTGATACGGAAGTCAATGGCAAGAACGGCCATAATCTCAGGTTCAGTTCCGAGGCTCATGTCTCCTTTGAGAGGAGCGCTGGTCCTGAAAGAACAGTCATAACTTATTATGTGAAAGAATCAGAAGATGAAGACAGCCTGATTTTATTGAGGTCCGATACCCCTGAATTCGAGACACAGCCTGAAGAGGAGAAAGGGTTTATGCTTTGCGACGGTCTCCTTTCAGTCGATTTTTTTTATCAAGATATAAACGGTGAAACCCATGAGCAGTGGGATTCAACCGATGAAACAATGAACAGAGGCAGGCTGCCTGCAATGGTCTCAATCACTCTGGAATTCAGGCGCAGTGGCGGGGAGGAATATCCCGAAAGATTTACAACATCGGTTGCATTGCCTATGGCAAAGGGCGCTTATGATGAAGCTTCTTAGGTTGAAGATAAATTCTTTTTTAAACCTCCCCGGCAGTTTACCGGGCGTTGCCCGGCAGACTGCCGGGGATGAAAGCGGTGTTGCCCTTGTTCTCACTGTTTTGATTATCGGACTTATTGTTTCCGTTTCTTTACATTTTCATAAATCCATGTGGAACGAGCTTGATGCGGCGGAGATCTCGCAGGGCAATGTCAAACTTCACTCTATCGCCAAGTCGGGCTATAATTACGCTCTTGCCCTGCTTTCCGAAGACCTGTCTAATAATGATTTTGATTCAATGCTGGATAACTGGGCCGATTCGGAAGCGATATCCGAAGACTCGGTCACCATGTTTGAAGAGGGTCATTTTGATCTGGCGGTAAGGGATCTTTCGGGTAAGATAAACATAAACCGGCTGGTTAATTCCGAAGGATCATTTGATTCGAAACAGAGGGAATTGGTCGCCAGATTTCTGAGCAGTGAAGAATTTAATATTAATCCCGACGAAGTCAATGATATCCTGGATGCGATAAAAGACTGGCTTGACCCTGATGATGAAGTCACCAGATTTGGGGCGGAGAGAGGTTATTACGAATCCCTTGAAAACCCCTACAGGTGCAGGAACGGTTCTTTGAAATCCATTGAAGAGATGGCCATGATAGAGGGAATAACAGAAGATCTCCTGTTCGGGAATGAAGACAGAATAGGGATATACGATTTCCTTACAATCTATGGTAACGGGAAGGTGAATATAAATACAGCCCATCCTGTGGTTCTCAGATCCCTTTCGGACAGACTTGAACAGGAAATGGTTGAGGATCTGTTAGACTATCGCGAAAGGAAGGAACATGAACTGGGAGACAAATTATGGTATAAGAATGTCATTGGCACGGAAGAGGATATTTTTGATCAGGAGATCATTTCAACCATGAGCACTTATTTCGAGATTGAATCAAGGGGCATTATGGGCAACAGGAGTTCCGGGATAAAGAGTGTGGTAAAACGGGAAGATGGAAAGTTCACTATCATGAGATGGGGATATCTTTGATAATAATCCAATAGATTCTGCGGTCCCTGGCCCAGAATTGGATTTAAACGTCCGAATCTTTATCTCCCGTTTAGGCGCGCATCATTTTCATTGATATATCCATGGAAGTCGCGACAAGGCGGGTAAGCCGCAGAATGACCTGGTAGATGTACTCAGAAAATAAATTTTTTTGTCATTCTTCGACTTGATCGAAGAATCCATGTTATTCACTTTAGATTATACAAATACCGTCCAAAGAAAAAATCGATTTTGGACAAGTGTGATGTTTTTTAAAATTTAAGATGAAGGTGGTTGGGCCGTCATGCCTGGGAAGATACTGGGTCTGGACATAAATGAAGATTATATAACGGCAGTCCAGCTGGTGAGCGGATTCAAGGGATTTCGCGTCACTGGATGCGCCCATGTGCCTGTTGACAACGGATCAGGCATTGAAGGAGCCCTGGATTCTATTTCGGATAAAATTGACCTGAAAAATGATATCTGCGTCAGCTGCCTCCAGTCACATCATCTTTCTTTCCGTAACCTCAAAATGCCGTTTAAAGATAAAAAAAAGATCAGCCAGACGCTTCCTTTTGAGCTTGAGACCCTCGGCGCTTTTCAGGCCGACGATATTATTATTGATTTTTTCGTCAGAGCCCTCCCTGACCGGAATGAGATCCTGGCCGTATCCGTCGAAAAAGAGCATCTTTCCAATTATCTGTCAAAACTTAATGAAAGCGGGTTCAATCCTGATATCCTGGACGTTCGAGGTGTACCAACAATCTCGAGGCTGTTAAGACATGATGGAATGCCTGAAAGCGGCATTTTTCTTGATATCGGATTAAAATGCAGTACCCTGGTGCTTTATGTCGACAAAAGGATTGCGTTAATAAGAAGTCTATCAATGGACATTTCCCCCTTTTCGAGTGAACCCACCCAGGAAAAGACAGAATCCTTATTAAGGTCACTTTCCTCTTCGGTGTCGCATACGATCCATTCTTTTGCCTGGCAGAATACTATCGATCTCAATCCTGAAAAGATATTTTACACGGGGATCCTCGCCCAATATCCTTTTGCCGGTGGGATACTGACTCAGTCCCTCGGTCCACCCGCCGAGCAGGTAAACCTCAGCAATGATAAAAAGATTCAAATGGAGGCGGAAGTCTCAGGTATCTGGAATCCTGTTTTGATGGATAATGCCCTGGCGCTCGCACTCCGCGACAGCAGGGAAACATCGGGTTTCAACCTCAGGAAAGATGATTTTGAGATAAGAAAGCGACGTCAGGGAATTAAAAAAGAGGTCAAAAAGATTGCCGTATATTTTTTTATTGTTCTGCTTCTTTTGATTATCGATATGGGAATCGATTTTCATTTTATGAGAGGGCGATATAACTTTCTGATGCAGAAAAAAACAGAACTGTTCAGGCAGACCTTTCCCGATACAGAGAGGATTGTCGATCCCGTACATCAGATGAGAATGAAAATTAATGAACTAAAGGGTGAGAAAAACTTGATTCCGGGCATAGACGCTGAACCGAAGATCCTGGACCTGTTAAATGATATATCCAGGCGTGTTTCATCCTCTCATGATATTCTGGTGAACGGAATGATAATTGATCAGGAGTCTGTAAGGATCAGCGGTGAAACAGATTCATTTAACACCGTGGACAGCATTAAGGTCGAGCTGGAGCCTTCTGACTATTTTAGCGATGTTATCATAAGCTCGGCAAAACTTGACAGAGACGGAGAGAAGGTACAATTTGAAATGAAATTAAGCAGGGTAAGATAATCGGAACATTCATGACATGAAGCTGGCTAATCGCGAAAAATATTTTGTTTCCATCGCAGCGGGCATAATATTCGCCTTTCTATTTCTACAGTTTCTTGCGGTGCCATTTTTTGAGAAAAGAAACCGCATGAGAAGGAGCATAGAGGCGATGGAAAAAGATATTGTGGAGATGGTGTTGTTGAGCGGGGAATATCGAAACCTTAAGCAGGAGTCTCAAAATGTTCAGGGACTTCTTGCAGGGAGGAAAAAAGGATTTACGCTTTTTTCCTTTCTTGAGAATGCCGCAGGTGAGGCCCAGGTTAAAGAAAATATCAAATACATGAAGCCGTCAATCTCTGAAGGTATCGGAGAATATAAGGAATCGATGGTTGAAATGAGGCTGGAAGAGCTGAACCTCAAACAGATTGTCTCCTATCTCAATCGAATCGAGTCGTCAGGAGACCTGGTTGTCGTCAAAAGGATCTCCATACAGGGAAATAAAATGAAGAAAGGGTATATCGACGCGGTATTGCAGGTGATGACTTACCAGACATGAAGAACGCGCCGAGGTATTTATAATAATGAAAACATTGAGATCAAAAAAAGCGATAAGGTTTATATATATCCTTTATGGGATTATCGTGGCGTTCGTCTTTTTGTATTTACGTTTTCCTTCGGTTGCGTTTTGTGAATATTTTCAATCGGAGTTTGGCAGAATTTTTCCAAATCACAGATTATCAATCGGTAACATTTCACCAGCGCTGCCATTTGGCCTGAAGTTTAAAAGCCTGCAGATCAGCAACAGGCAGGGAAGTCAGTGGCGGATAGATATCGACAGGTTTTCCTTTATGCCTGAGATCCTGTCCTATCTTCAGGGAAAGTCAGGATGCCGTCTCGACGCTCAAATGTATGAAGGAGATCTCAAAGGGGAAATAGGTTTTCCCGAAGGCGTAAAAGGGGGCCCGTACACTGCTGAGTTGGAGATTAAGGATTTAAATTTAGGGACGGATTCGGTCCTGACAAATATAACCGGTTATAATATGGCGGGTCGGCTTGCGGGAAACCTCCGTGCCGGCGCAAAGGACGCGTTTTTAAATGATGATAACATTGACGGCGTTTTTGATATCTCGGACGGTTATTTTAGCCTGCCCGGTCCTTTCCTGGGGATGAACTCAGTTTTTTTCACGTCCCTCAGGATAAAAATGTCCCTGAATAAGACGAGGTTGAACCTCGCAGGGCTGGAGTTGAGGAGCGAGGAGATGTTCGTGAATGCCTCGGGTACACTGTTATTGAACGAGAAATTTTCTTTGAGTAATTTGGATATTAAAGGAAGCATTGAACCATACGCCGATTTGTTGAAAAGTATTACATCATCAGCCACAAAAGGCTCATTAAGAGAAAAATTAAAGGAAGGAAAGATCCCTTTTATTATCCATGGGACAGTCCTGAATCCGGGAATAAGGTTCATTTAGGATAATGGCAAGATTTTATAACCCCATAATAGATATTTTAGCCATCACACTGGTTATCTATATAAGCGTTGACATCTTTTACAGGGTTTGCGTGGCCGGCCTTGGCCGAAACCACAATAGTGATATTGCCGTGCTTGGGAGCCCTGACGCTAAATCAACCGCAAGGGCGCCCATTGATGATTACAAGGCGATTATTGACCGCGGCATATTCGGATCCATCGACAGGATTCCCCAGGAAACCGAAAAAAAAGAAGTTGAGACTCTTGAGCCCACAGAGCTTAAGATTTCACTTCTTGGAACGGTCACAGGGGATAAGGACAGCACCGTGGCGGTTATCGAAGAGACCGGGAAAAGGACGCAGAGGCTTTACAGGGTTGGAGACAGCATACAGAATGCGGTTGTAAGGAGCATAGCCAGGGGCAGGGTCGTACTCAGCGTCAACGGGCGGGATGAAGTCCTCATGATGCCTGAGCATTCATCACCTTCATCACCGGAACCTTTACTGTCAAAAACTCAGGCAAGACCGGAAACTGTTTCAGCACCCCCGGCTTTGGAAAGGAGTATCACCGTAAGGCAGGAGGATTTTGAGAAATCTTTTGAAAATGTCAACGATTTCATGCTGGCGGCTCAGGCCCAAATGAGACCTCATATAAAGGATGGCAGATTAGGCGGGGTAATCCTGATCGGTATAAAAGCCGGTTCCGTATTCAGAAGAATGGGATTAAGAAACGGCGATATTATCCTTGCCATAAGCGGTAATAGTGTTTCCTCTCCTGGTGAGATTCTTAACTTGTATAATGACCTTAAATCCGGCTCGGATGTCTCATTGCTGATAGAACGAAGGGGCCAGCAAAGGTCGCTTAATTATAAGATCAGATAACGCTATGTACACGTCGTTTTTCGGATTAGAGGAAAAGCCTTTCAACCTGACACCGGATCCAAGATACCTGTATATGAGCCGATATCATAAGGAGGCTCTCGATCATCTGCTTTACGGTATCAGGGAGCGAAAGGGATTTATTATCCTCACAGGCGGCATAGGGACTGGAAAGACAACCCTTTGCAGGGTTCTTCTCGATCAGTTAAAAAACGACACGAGAAGTGCTCTGATCTTTAATTCGTTTATCTCGGATATTGAACTCCTTAAATCTGTTAACCAGGAATTCGGTCTTCCGATTGCTGGGGATACAGGGACAAAAAAAACATATATCGACGCGCTAAACCAGTTCCTGCTGGAGATATATGCAAAAGGTGAAAACGCTATTGTCCTGATCGATGAAGCGCAGAATCTTTCCAGAGATGTCATGGAACAGATCAGGATGCTTTCCAATCTGGAGACGGAAAAGGAAAAGCTTGTCCAGATAATACTGGTGGGACAACCCGAGCTGAAGGAGGTTCTATCCACCAATTCCCTCAAACAGCTTGATGAACGTATCACGGTCCGCTATGAAATCAAGGCTCTGGCATATGAGGATATCCGGAGTTATGTGGAACACAGGCTTGCCGTGGCGGGAGGCCGCGGTGATATTAAATTTTCAGCAGGAGCGGTTAAAAAAATATATCTCTATTCACAGGGAAACCCTCGCAGGATTAATTCCGTTTGTGACCGGGCCCTGCTTGCCGCCTATGTAGCCGGAAAGCAGACAATTACCTCAGGGACACTTTCAAGCGCGATAAAAGACCTTCAGGTGAGTCCGCTGGCCAAGAAACAGTATTCCGGCTGGTGGTCATGGAAAGGGTTTTTTACCTCGGCCTTTCTGATTATTCTTCTCATATCTGCGGCGGGACTTGGGGGATGGATTTTTCGACAGGACATTAGTGATAAATTCATAAGAGGTCAAATAAATGAACCGGTTGAGGTCAGAGCAGCGGATAATGGGCCCGATGTTCCGGAGGATATCCTCCTGGATGAACGGCAGAGTCTTTCAGGATTGTACGCCCTTTGGAAAGAGAAAATATGGAGTCGAGACGATTATGAACCTGACCTGAATCTAGTACATTATAACCTTCAGCCCGAGCACTATGTCACACTTAAAAAGCCGTTCAGGGTAATCATGAAGGACCTGGATGAAACATCACCTTCGTCCCGATATCTATTGATATCCAGGATAGGTGGAGAAGGGGCCTTTGCGGTGGATTCCGCCGGGAAGGAGAAGGTTATAAAGCGGGATTATCTGTTGAAAAACTGGGGCTATAAGGTGACGTGCATCTATCCCTTCGGGAATGGGAATATTATACTCAACAGGGGAATGAAGAATCCTGATGTTCTGAAACTCCAGGACATCCTTAAGAGGATCGGGTATCTTTTAGATCCCACGGGAGTTTATGACGAAGATACGTTCCGGAATATCAAAAGATTTCAAAAAGATTTCGGCCTGTTATCGGACGGTATTGCCGGGCCAAGGACCCTGGCGCTGTTATACCAGTTGAAGGAGTTTGATGAGCGTCATAAATGAGGCATTAAAGAAGGCGCAACAAAGGAAGGAGATACGGGATATTGAATTCGCCCGAGTGCTTTCTTCGGCAAAGGGAAACAGTAAGATCCCTTCCGGAAGGATAATATTTTATTCCGTGATTCTTGTCTCCGCCCTGTTTTTCATGTTCAGGCCATATCAGTTCTGGGATACGGGAAACGATGAACCGGCGGCTGTTAAAGGAAATGTTATACCGGAAACCGGTCATGAGAGAGTGCAGGCGCCTGAAATGCTGTATCAAAAAGCAAAGGAATTTCATAACACAGGGCGCATGTCTGAGGCTAAAGACCTCTATCTTAAAATCCTTGAGCTGGATCCCGGATACACGGATGCCTTGAACAATCTGGGCGTAATCTCCATCCATGAAAAAGAATACACGAACGCCCGCAAATACCTGGAGAAGGCAGTGCTTTTGAAACCGGGAAACGCTATTCCCTATTATAATATGGCCTGTCTTCTTTCTATAGAGGGGGACACCGAAGCGAGTATAATGTATCTTAAGAATGCCGTATCCATGGATGAGGCGGTGAGGGATTGGGCAAGAAAAGATATTGACCTTGGAAAGCTCAGGGGAATCTCTGATTTTGAAAAGATTATTGAGGCAGGATTGAAATAATTAAGGGCTCCTTCCCTTTCGGAAGAGGCGAACAATAAACACTTCCGTCCACAGACAGGAATAATAAAAAAGAGCATATTATGAAATTCAAAATGAAGATGAAAACCGTAATCCTGATATGCGGTTTGGCGATTTTTTTGGGCTTATTAGAAAGCTCGAAGACCATGTCCGCCAGACTTGCTGGGGAAGAGGACATAACCCCGGTATCTACTGAACCCAATCAGCGAATAACAAGCCCGCCGCGTGCCGGTGAAACCGTGAAGACTGATGAAACCAAGGAAAGAGGGAGAGGCGGGGAAGTTCACTCGATCGCAGATACCTTGAAAGACAGCGAGAATACACGATACATTACGATAGATTTTGATAATATTGATATCCAGGTTTTTATCAAGTTTATCAGTGAACTTACAGGAAAAAATTTCATTGTTGATGAAGCTGTCAGGGGAAAAGTCACCATCATCTCTCCCACTAAAATAAGCGTTGAGGAGGCATATAGGGTCTTTGAATCGGTCCTTGAAGTGCGGGGATTCACGACGGTGCCCGCGGGGGAAATTACTAAAGTAGTGCCGGCGGCTGACGCGAGAGCCAAGGATATTGAGACACGGCTGGTTGTGGATGCCATAACGCCTGAAGATAAAGTTGTTACGCAACTTATCCCTCTTGATTACGCTGATCCGGAGGAGCTTAAGAAGCTTTTCACCCCTTTTATCTCAAAGAGCAGCATAATCGCCTCATATCCACCTACCGGGATACTTATCGTGACGGATGTGCTTTCCAATATAAAGAGGCTGCTCAACATTGTGGAGGCGGTCGATGTGGAAGGCATAGGGGAAGAGGTATCGGTCGTGCCCCTGAATCATGCCCGGGCGTCCTCAATGGCTAAATCGTTGATGTCCGTATTTCAGCAAAGGAGTTTCAAAGACGGGAAAAAGATATCCCCCGGCATGCCTGTAGTAGAAGTAGTGCCTGATGAAAGGACGAATTCAATTATAATACTCGCATCTGAGAATGATACTTTAAGGATCAGGCAGTTGATCAATCTTCTGGACAGGGAGACTCCACGTGGCGAAGGAGACATTCATGTATATTACCTGCAGAACGCCAACGCGGATGAACTCTCAAAGGTCCTTGTTTCTCTGCCTACAGAGCAAAAGGTAACGGAGGAGAAAGGCAAGGCCCCCGTTATTTCAAAAGAGGTTCAGATTGTAGCGGATAAGGCAACTAATTCACTGATTATCACCGCTAACAGGGATGACTACCTTGTGCTTGAAGACGTAATAAAGAAACTAGATATTTCAAGGAGGATGGTTTACATAGAGGCGCTTATTATGGAAGTGAGCATGGCCGAGCAGTTTGATCTGGGGGTTCAATGGCTCGCCGGTAAATCCCTAGGTGAAATGGATGGAAGAGATGTGGGAGCCTTCGGAGGTTCATATCCAGGAACAGGTAATTTCCCCTCATCCGGCAAGGCGGAGATAGTCAGCCTCCCTGAAGGATTTTCACTCGGGGTCCTGGGAGATGTAATATCCATAGGCGGTATCAAGTTCCCAAATATCGGAGCTGTGGTGCGAGCGCTAAGGACGGATTCTAATGTCCGCATCCTCTCCACGCCTCAGATAATGACTACGGATAATGAGGAGGCCGAGATTGTCGTCGCGGATAATATCCCTTTTCTGATAAGAAAGGATGAAACTCAGTCAGGAACCGATTTCAGCAACTATGAATTCAGGGATGTCGGTGTGACATTGAATATAACCCCCCAGATCAACCAGGAAAGATTCGTCAGGCTGAAGATATCCCAGGAGGTGAGCCAGGTCGTCAACCAGGAGACGATCGGTCTCCCCACCACGCTAAAAAGACTGGCCAGGACGACGATCACCATTAAGGACGGCCAGACTGTGGTAATCGGGGGCCTAATTGATGAGACCGAGAACAGCGCTTACTATAAGGTGCCCGTACTCGGAGACATTCCTCTGCTTGGCCTCCTCTTCAGATCTACTTCAAAGAACAGCGGCAAAACCAACCTGTATATATTCCTGACACCTCATATAATAGAAAACCCGGATGAAGCAAAAGAGGTATATGAAGATAAAAAGGAGCACATTGAAAAGATCGAAGAAGGAAGCGTCAAGATGTATGAACGGAAAAATAAAAAATCAGAAGACATGAGGCTTTCCGATTTGGGATTTATGTGTCTTAAAGCGAACGATTATGAAGGCGCCATCGGTTACTGCCGCTCCGCGCTTGCAATCAACCCTGATAATCCCTACGCGCTTTTAAATATGGGTGTTGCCTATGAAGCGATCGGGGATAAGGAGAATGCGGTTAAAATGTATAAAAAGGTAATCGCTACGGATTCCGATGAAATAGCCTTTGTCTCGACTGATCCGTCGCAGAAAGGCAAAAAGCTTACGGACATCGCGAGAGGAAACCTGGAAAGATTAGAATGAAGCTTATCGGTGAAATCCTGACAGAAATATGCGGCCTTTCCGATGAGGCTATTAAAAGGGCTTTGAAAACCCGTGAAGAAAGGGGGGGGCGCATCGGTGAGATACTGATCGATCAGAAGGTAATTTCAGAAAACGATCTTTTAAACGGCCTGTCAAGGCAGTTCGGTCTTTCTTTTATGCCGTCTCTACCGATAAGTGAGGCCGATACGGGTTTTACCGGTTCGATTCCTATTCAGTTTCTCAAAAGATACTGTATGGTTCCGGTGTCTACAGCGGAAGGCTCATATATTGCCGTCAATGACCCCATGGATTTCCAGCCGCTTGATGAACTGCGCATGACACTGGGACTTAACGGCGCTGAGCTTTCACTTGCGCCACGTTCGGAGATTATGTCCGCCATCAATTTTGCCTATGACATGAGCAGCGATTCCGCGGAGCAGGTGATCCAGGATATGAATGAACAGGACAGCGACAGGATCATTTCCGAGATCGAGGGAGCAGGAGATCTTCTGGATGATACGAGTGACGCTCCCATAATAAAGCTCGTGAACCTTATGCTTTCCCAGGCTGTCAAAGATCGCGCGAGTGATATTCATATCGAATCCACGCAGAAAAGGCTTAAGATCAGATACCGCGTGGACGGCATATTATATGACATGCTTTCCCCGCCAAAACATATCCAATCCGCATTGACATCACGCATCAAGGTGATGGCGGGGATGAACATAGCGGAAAAAAGGCTTCCACAGGACGGCAGGATCGAGATCAGGATAGGAGATAAAAATATTGATATAAGGGTTTCCACAATCCCGACGTCCTTTGGGGAGCGGGTCGTCCTGAGGCTTCTGGATAAGACGAGAATCTTGTTAAAACTGTCTGATCTTGGTATGCCGGAGGATATGCTGGAACATTTTGCCCATCTTATCAGGTCGGCACATGGCATTATCCTGGTGACCGGACCTACCGGGAGCGGAAAAACGACAACCCTGTATGCGGCTCTTTCCACAATAAACAAGACTGATATCAATATCATTACGATCGAAGATCCTGTTGAATATCAGATAGACGGTATTGGACAGATACAGGTGAATCCCAGGATTGATCTCACGTTTGCGAAAGGGTTAAGATCGATTGTGAGACAGGACCCCGATGTGATCCTTGTCGGGGAGATACGTGATCTTGAGACAGCGGAGATCGCAATACAGTCAGCCCTGACAGGACATCTTGTTTTCTCAACCCTTCACACGAATGATTCTGCCAGCGCTGTCACACGTCTTATAGATATGGGCATTGAGCCATTCCTCGTGACATCGTCGGTTCTCGCTATTCTCGCTCAGAGGCTGGTAAGGACAATATGCCGGGCTTGTGTGGAAAGGTATGTGCCTGATGACGAGTCTCTTAAGAGCATAGGACTGATCAGCGGTATGCCGGCTGAAAAAAAATTATCCCGGGGCAGGGGTTGTCCATCATGCCTCCAGACCGGGTATATCGGCAGATCGGGGATATTTGAGCTTTTGCGACTTGATGAAACACTCCAGAACCTCATACTAAAGACCTCAGACGCGAATGCGATCAAAAGGAGCGCGGTGGAGCAGGGCATGATAACATTGCGCCAGGATGGAGCGAAAAAGGTGCTCCGGGGAATAACAACCATTGAAGAGGTATTCAGAGTTACTTATCAGTAAAAGATAACTCCAGCAGTATGTCGGACTTTGTCCGACAGAAATTTTCTAATTCTCATAATTACCCATCTTTTTCCGGTTAGGAAATTGCGTAAAGATCGCAGTATGGGAAACTCTTTTTTCCGGTCGAACTCGTTCCTGGCAAGGTTAACGCATAATGCCTTACGAGGCGGGCGGCTGGTCATCTCAGTCGCCGTCAGGACCGAATAAGGTTGAACAACCGAGAAACATTCCGCCCGCTCTCCGAGCCGGAGGCCTGGCATGCATATTACGCAATTATCCTGCTTCTAAGGTTTTCGCCGATAAAAAGAGTTTTCCATACTGCGATTCCGTCAACAGGATATTGAGTTATAGCCATCTTATAGGGTTTATTTACATTCATCCGGTATTTTTCTTCAGCTGCAATTTCCTAACCGGATATTAGTGATAATCACCGGAATTTGTCAACAAGCCTCTTTGGACTGATGGGGGCGCGCAATAGGGATATAAAAAATGCGATACATCCGATCGAAAGCATAATCATCATAGTATCGCTGAAACCGGCTTCCACTGCCATCCTGTTCGCAACAGCGAGATCGAAACCCTCCTTTTGAAAGCGGAAAAGATGATATGATTTATAGTAATTGTAGAGGGCGCCCCCGAGGGCCATTGCAATCGAAGCACCGATGTTTCGCGCAACAGAACCTATGGCTGAAGCAACTCCGAGCATTTCCCTGGGAGCGGAACCCACAATGGCGCTGTTATTCGGGGGATGAAAGATTCCCACACCGCTGCCATCAAGAATTATTCCCGCCAGGATATACAGGAAGCTGTTTGATGTACTGGATATCATGAGAAAAACCAGGCCGATGCAGATAATTGCAACCGCCATGCTCGAGATAAGGCCGGACCCTATCCTGTCGGATAGCCTTCCGGCCAAGGGTGCGAGTATGAGCGCCGGGCAGGCGATTAAGGCCACATAAAGGCCTACGCCTGTTCCTGAAAGGCTGAATGATCCCATAAGGTAAAAGGGAAGGAGGAATGGGATAGAAGTGGAGGCCGTTGATGTAACGATGCAGCTTAATGTGGCTATTGAAAAAATCCGGTTCCTGAAAAGACCGAGATCAACTATGGGTTCAGGAGCCTTCCTTTCGGCGATCAGGAAAGCTATAAAGGCGAAGACGGTAACCAGTATAACAAGAATTTTCAAGGTTGCAATCATGTCTTGTTTGACACCGAAACTGAGTAAAAGCAGCAGGCCGGAAATTGAGAAGAAAAGACTGATTGAACCGATGTAGTCAAAACTGTATGGCCGGTCAGGAGGTCTTTTTTGTTCTTCCAGGATTATCAGGGACATTATTAAAGCGATCAGCATTACGGGAATCCTGATGTAAAAAACAGCCCTCCAGCCGAGAAAGTCAAGAATTATTCCTCCCAGGCTGGGTCCGGCCACCAGCCCTATGGATGCCGCGCCCAAAAGCACTCCCAGGGATTTCCCCCTCTCCTTTTCAGGAAAGATTGCGACGGTAATGGCAATGGAAAGGGCTGTGATGGTCGCTCCGGCAGCTCCCTGAACTGCGCGTGAGAGGATCAACTCCAAAACACTCCGGGAAAGGGACGCGGTTACAAGTCCGATTGAATAAACGGCGATGGCTACTATGAAAATCATTTTACGGCCCTTTACGTCCGCAATCTTTGAGAAGGTCAGCATGAGACTTTGACTCATGATGAAATAAATGATGTTTAACCAGCCGATCACTGATGTGTTGGTGTGAAAAAATTCTTCAAGGCGGGGAAGGACTACCATAAGAATACTTATATCGGTCGTCACCATTACATTACTGATGGAAACCGTTAGAAGGACCCACCATTTGTATGATTTTCTTATCTTAAAATAGGATATATTCATTACTCCATTTCACTATGGTAAGCCTGGAGTGATTTCACTAGGGATTCTCCTTGGCGGCGGGCAGCTATGCCTTTTGCCGCGGCAATAGCGGCTGCGGTTGTTGTTATATAAGGCACTTTGTATTTTATTGCCGCCTTGCGAATGCTGGAACTATCCTGGGAGCTTTTCCTGCCGCTCGGTGTGTTTACAAGCAGATTAATTGTTCCGTTTTTAATCGCATCGACAAGGTCGGGCCGTCCGTAACCGAGTTTACGGATAGGCGTGTTTTCAATGCCTTTCTCCTCCAGGAAATAATGGGTGCCTTCTGTTGTAATAATCTTGAACCCGAGTTCTTTAAATAGCCTAACCGGCTCAAGGGCGGCTGTTTTATCACGATCAGATATGGTGAAAAGAACAGCACCCTCAAGAGGAAGGAAAACCTGCGTGGCTTCTTCGGCCTTATAGAAAGAGCGTCCATAAGAATCTGAAAGTCCGAGCACTTCACCGGTTGATCGCATCTCCGGGCCCAGCACCGGATCTACTTCGGGAAACATGTTAAAGGGAAAGACCGCTTCCTTTATACCGAAATGCTTAATAGTCCGATGCTTCAGCTCAAGCTCTTTCAGGCTCTTGCCAAGCATGACCTGCATGGCAAGCCTTGCCATGGAAATATTGCAGACCTTTGATACGATAGGGACGGTGCGGGATGCCCTTGGATTGGCTTCAAGCACATACACGGTGTTATCGAAGATCGCATATTGGATATTCATGAGACCAACGACGTTGAGCTCGATAGCGATCTTTCTTGTGTATTCGTTAATAGTTTCTATGTGTTTTGGCGCGATGCTCACAGGAGGGATCACACAGGCTGAATCCCCTGAATGGATTCCCGCCAGTTCAATATGCTCCATCACGGCAGGGACGAAGGCGTCATTGCCGTCCGCAATAGCATCAGCCTCCGCTTCGATGGCGTTATCAAGGAATTTGTCTATGAGGATAGGTCTTTCAGGTGAAATCTCCACCGCCGCTTCCAGATAGTGCTTGAGGGTCTCTTCATCCTGGACGATTTCCATTCCCCTTCCGCCCAAAACATAAGAGGGCCGGACTATCAGAGGATATCCGATCTTTAATGCTATTTCTTTTGCCTCTTTCAGTGTTTTGGCCATACCTGAGTCCGGTTGTGGAATGCGCAAACCGCGCATGATCTGATAGAACCTTTCACGGTCTTCGGCAAGGTCGATGGTTTCGGGTGAAGTCCCGAGTATATTCACACCCATCTCCGCCAGTTCACCGGCAATGTTCAGAGGTGTCTGCCCGCCGAACTGGACCACCACGCCCTCCGGTTTTTCCTTCTCGTAAATGCTCAATACATCTTCAACCGTCAACGGCTCAAAATAAAGTTTGTCCGATGTGTCATAATCCGTAGAGACGGTTTCAGGATTACAATTGACCATTATTGATTCATATCCGGCATCCCTGATGGCAAAGGCCGCATGGACACAACAGTAGTCAAACTCAATCCCCTGGCCTATGCGATTGGGACCGCCACCAAGGACCATTATCTTTTTGCGGGCACTCACCGGTACTTCATCAGGGGCATTATATGTGGAATAGTAATAGAAAGCATCCTCCACACCGCTAACCGGAACTTTTTGCCAGGCCTGCGTAAGACCGAGCTTTTTCCGTCTCTCCCTTATCTTCTTTTCAGGGAGTTTTAAGAGCGTCGCGAGATAACGATCCGCGAAACCGTCTTTCTTCGCCTTGATGAATAATTCATCGGGCAGTTCCTGACCCTTGTATCCAAGTATCTTTTCTTCCAGTTCTACCAGTTCTTTCATCTGCTCGATGAACCATGGTTTAATATGAGTTTTTTCAGAGAGTTGCCGGACACCGGCCCCCTTTCTCAATGCTTCGTACATTATGAACTGTCGTTCACTGGAGGCGAATCTGAGGCGGCTCATCAGGTCCTCGAGGGAGAGGGTATTAAAGTTTTTGGCAAACCCCAGACCGTAACGGTTGATTTCAAGGCTCCTGATTGCCTTCTGAAATGCTTCTTTATAATTCTTCCCGATGCTCATTACCTCGCCGACCGCGCGCATCTGTGTTCCCAGCTTATCCTCGGAACCTGGAAATTTTTCGAAAGCCCATCTTGCAAATTTAACGACAACGTAATCTCCTGAGGGCGTATATTTTTCCAAGGTTCCGTCCCGCCAGTATGGTATTTCATCCATATTTAAACCGCCGGCCAGGAGTGACGAAACCCGGGCAATCGGAAAGCCGGTCGCCTTGGAAGCAAGGGCTGATGAACGCGACGTGCGGGGATTGATTTCGATGACGACAACACGGTCGGTTTTGGGATCATGCGCGAACTGGATATTTGTGCCGCCTATTACCTCTATTGCCTCAACAATGGCATAAGAATACTCCTGAAGGCGCTCCTGAAGTTCAGGACTTATAGTCAGCATGGGCGCGGTACAATAACTATCTCCGGTATGGACTCCCATGGCATCCACGTTTTCTATAAAGCAAACAGTAATGGTCTGGTTTTTCGCATCGCGCACGACTTCGAGCTCCAGTTCCTCCCAGCCAAGGACGGATTCTTCCACAAGGATCTGGTTGACCAGGCTTGCCGCCAAGCCCCTGGCCGCGATTACCCTCAATTCCTCAATATTGTAAACAAGACCTCCACCGGTGCCCCCCATGGTGTATGCGGGCCGGATAACTAACGGAAAACCGAGCTCTAGGGCAACTCTCTCCGCTTCTTCGACGCAATTCACCGTCTGACTTTTAGGCATTTCGATTCCAAGCCTCTCCATGGTCGCCTTGAATGCCATGCGGTCTTCTCCCCGTTCGATGGCATCTACATTAACTCCAATTATTTTTACGCCGTATTTTTCAAGGATTCCACTCTTGTGAAGCTCAGAGGTAAGGTTTAATCCCGATTGTCCTCCGAGATTGGGCAATAAGCCATCCGGCCTTTCTTTCTCTATTATCTTGGTTAATGCGTCAACATTAAGCGGTTCTATATATGTTACATCAGCAGTTCCGGGATCAGTCATTATGGTTGCCGGATTGCTGTTGACGAGTACGATTTCATAGCCCATGGAGCGCAGTGCCTTACAGGCCTGTGTCCCTGAATAATCGAATTCGCAGGCCTGTCCTATAATGATCGGTCCAGAACCGATGATCAATATCTTATGGATGTCATCCCGTTTTGCCATTTTCTCTCCTTTGGATAATTAAATAAAATCAAAGTAGTGTTTTGGAAAATAAATAGATTAAAATAGAATAAATTTCCATTTGTTTTCAATAATTGGTAATATCCTGTTTTTAGTAGGAGGGAGTATAGTTAACCGCATTTTGTGTGTCAATAATAATAAGGAAACCCTGATTCACCATCAAGGCGCCATCTGCTGCGTTGCCTGCGATCGCTCCTCCTTGCGGCGTATTGCTTATACGCCTCAGTCGTCGCTCCTTGGCGCCTTGCGTCTAGCACCTCGCTGGTGGCCGGGGTTATGCCAAAATCCAGCGCCATTACTATACTGTCTAAGATTTGATGGTGGATTTTGGGAAAACGGACTACGGGTTTCTTTACATGTGGTATGTTTAAGACATACCAGGCTTCTGGGACGCAATGTGGAAATTCGCGGATATTAAGGATGCGGTGCAATACGATCGCGTTATTGATAATGTGAAAAAGATGCCGGGCGCAAAATGGTTCCAGGGAGCCAGGAAGTGCTAACAGGGACGCTTTAATAAACACTGAATCCCTGTGCGGCCCTTAAGGAGCTGAAGGAGGATTGAATTTGAACATTGAGACAGTACAGGAACTGGAAAGATTTATTGATGAGTGGAAAGAGACGCCTGAAAGGAACAGGGAGGCGTTTTTGCGCTTTAAAAATTTTCTCACCTTAAAAGATGGAGTCATACTTGATTTCAAGGCAAGACCGGGCGTTTCTTATTCTCTCAGGGCATCCCATTCAGAACAAAAGGAGAGAGAGCTTTTCATGATGGTCGATATCATAGAGGATGAGCCAATGTGGCTCTCCGTCTGTTTTTACGCTGAGAGGATCTCCGATCCGGAAGAAAGAGCCGATATGGTTCCGGGGGGATTACTCGGAGAGGACGGTATGTGTTTTGATCTGACAAAATGGGACGAAGATCTGATCCGTTATATTGAAATCCGTATGGATGAGGCCTGCCGAAATTCAGGATCAGAGTAGATTCGGAACCGTCTTTTATAGGTTAATTTTATACGGGTTGAAGACGGCACCTGGGAAAACTCTGCTCGAATTCCTCGAAATAGAGAGGCAACAAAAGTATTACAAATATCATGGCGCGTACCTTATTGCTCAATACAGGAAGCATAAAATTTCACGAAAAGAATGTATTTATAGAATTATTAAAGCACTTATCAGCATCTGTGCAATTAAAAGTTTTCGTTCCCTTCTATCATTTAATTATCCTGTGGAATGAGACAGATTAATTAAGTTAGGAAAATGATTAGGAAAACAATTTTGATTAGCGATTGAATACTGGATAATGTCTGTT
The DNA here is from genome assembly GCA_016932235.1 of Deltaproteobacteria bacterium. The sequence continues at coordinate 29,588 of JAFGDF010000233.1, forward strand.
TTTATGATTTTGAAAGTAAATCAATATGTGGCTCCATTGTTAGAGAGAAAGGAAGAGACGGATATAAAATGAAATATAAAAATGTCTTATGCATATATCCATATAAGCAAGAACTTAAAACCGTAGGTTTCCTGCCACCGATCGGTCTTGAATACATCGCCTCTGCAATAGAAGATATTGTGGATACTATAAAAGTAATTGATTTGAGGTTTGAAAAAAAACCACTGCTCTCCTTTATTGATGAAAATACCGATCTAGTCCTTATTAGCTGTAATTGGGGTGTTGAAGAGGATTTTGTCAAAGAGGTCATCAACAGGATACCGGAAAAAATAACCGTAATTGTAGGTGGCAGATATGCAACGGAGAATGTTGAAAAACTTTTTCAATATATTCCTAGGATCGATGGCATTGTCCGTGGAGACGGCGAAGAGATTACAAGGGAAATTGTTTTAAATGGTCTTTTACCGGATATTGATGGACTTTCATTTAGATCAAATTCCGAAATCGTCCATAACAGAAATAAAAGGCTTGGTCCGGTCCAAAACGATTTTTATCCAAACAGAAAGCTTCGTCGTTACAACTATTTGGTTTCGCTCGATGAGTTTCGATCAGATATTCAGATAGACCTCGTGCTGGGATCAAAAGGGTGTCCCCATAATTGCAAATTTTGCGATTTCAAATTCAACCCTTTGGGAGAGAAAAGAAAGTGGTCTGTAAGAACTCTGGAGTCTGTTGTTTCTGAAATAAAGACCATAAAGGCTGATATCATTATTTTTGTGGATGATATATTTACGGCTGACATGGACTGGGTTGAAAGACTTTGTGACCTTATTATCAGCGAGGGCATTAATAAAAAATACTTAATTAATGCACGCCTGGAGGTTGCTAAAAGACCAGATGTACTTAAAAAAATGTATAAAGCTGGTTTCATGGCATTTTTTTTGGGGATTGAGTCAGCGCATGACAAGACCTTGGCATCGATGAATAAGGGTTTTACAACTGCAAAAGTCAGGGAATACTTTAAAGTTTTGCGACGATTCAATTTCATATACCATTGCTATTTTATTATAGGCAATATTGGCGAAAGCAGAGAGGAAATGGTGGATATCATTAGATTCTCCCATGAGCTTGGTGTTGATACTCTGGGCCTTTCTGTTTTGAGAGCGACTAAATATTCTCCACTTAAGGAAATGCTGAGAAATTATGATAACTACCATATTGAAGAAGGTTCCGGAAAAATATACTCCGATATACTACCGGTCGAGGAGCTTCAACAGATACGGAGGTATGTTAATAATTCTTTCTTTACAATACCGGTAATACTGCGTGTACTAAAAAAGATGATCATACACAGGTTGTTAACGTTTGGGCGTGTCTATAAGATAATTATTTTCATTGCACGTAGGAAAATAAAAAAAGCAAAGAAAAAAAGGGTACTTGCGGATCATGTCACCTGGTCAAAATAAATCATTTGGAAGCTCAGGATCAAGGCGCCTTACGATGGATCTGACTACATGTCGGAATTTGTTATGCCGGTAAGTGCGCCTAATCCCGTATTAAGGGGATAAGGAATATGGCTTTGAAAAGAATATCTTTGATGCTTTTAACATTTGCACTGCTCTCATTAGTTAGCGGAATGCGCTTAAAATTCAGCAAGTTCATTGACTTGGATATCTAAAATTCCCAAGAGATAATATTTTTGCGTTTTTTATTTTGTGAACAGATTTTTTCTATGCTGAGAAAAAATCTGTATAACGGATAGTAAATTTTTTTATCAACCTGCAAATGAAGGTTGAATGAGATGTCTTAACCGTTCTTTGACATTTTTATTATACCCTATATAATTTAATCAGAATAAGATATTAATTGAATAACTTTTTAGGAGCATGTCGGACAAAGTCCGACATGCTCCTGGCTTGCGGTCTATTATTGAAATACCTTATGAACAAGAATTGAAAAAACAATGCAGCGATTTTCAACAGAAACAACAGCTTTAATAATTATATGTGTCTCTTCATTTACCAGTTCATTCATGACATCTTCTATTCATGTCGCCCTCCCTTCAATACAGAAAGAGCTTTCAGCGGATGCGGTATTGTTGAGCTGGACGGTTATGAGTTATATCCTGTCCTCTTCCATTCTTCTTGTGCCATTTGGTAAACTCGCGGATATTTACGGAAGGAAAAGGCTTTTTTTCATAGGCATGGCCTTTTTTGCCTTTACAACATTTCTTTGTGGAATCGCAAATTCAATTCTCATGCTCATTTTTATGAGGATTCTGCAAGGGATATCAGCATCCATAAGGATCTCGACAGGTTCTGCGATGGTCGTTTCCGCCTTCCCTCCGGAGGAAAGGGGAAAAGCCCTTGGAATATCCGCCGCAGCGACTTATGCGGGAATGTCTTCAGGACCGTCGATTGGCGGTATACTGACACAATACTTTGGCTGGCGAAGTGTTTTCCTGTTCGCGGTGCCTTTAACCCTGGCAACATTATTTATAGGATATTTCAAGTTGAAAGGTGAATGGGCGGATGCGAAGAATGAACATTTTGATCTCCGGGGGAGTATATTTTATGTGCTGGGGCTTGCACTGATATTTTATGGCGCAACATGTTTGCCGGAATTATACGGCATATGGATTATATGTTTTGGCCTGATCAGTTTTGGATTTTTTTTATTTATCGGAAAGAGAACAGAGAACCCTGTATTGGAAACGAATATCTTTGTGAAAAACCGGGTCTTCCTGTTTTCCTGTATCGCGCTCTGTTCAAGCTATATTTCCATTGCTTCGGCGCCATTTCTATTAAGTCTTTATCTGCAGTATATCAAAGGGTTCAGCGCACAAACAACCGGATTCATTCTTCTAGGCCAGCCATTAATTCAAACCCTGTTTTCTCCCATTGCCGGAAGATTATCTGACAGGATAGAGCCGGGTATCATTGCTTCCGTTGGGATGTCGTTAACATCAATATCCTTGATATTCCTAATCTTTATTAATTATTCAACTTCCGTGACATATATTCTTTTCATGCTTTTTTTGATTGGCATCGGTTATGGTCTTTTTTCATCTCCCAATTCTTATGCCGTGATGAGCGCGGTTGAAAAACGGTATTACGGCGTTGCATCGGGCATTCTTGCCACAATGAGGACTATAGGAATGTCCATGAGTATGACAATCACGACAATACTATTTAGCCTTTTTATCGGAAGGAATGAAATCGGGCCGGTAAATTATCCTGAATTGCTGACGAGCGTGAAAATAGCTTTTTCCATAGGGGCATTTTTTTGTATATTAGGGATATTTTTTTCATCCTCCAGGGGAAGTGTTCGGTTAAAATAACCAACGAATGGGCTCTTGCTTGGAACATGGGTTGAGTGGAAAGCATTTCATATTAGAGTACAACTCACAAGCTTTTAGATATGGAGACTTGATGGCTCTTCCTATTATTTTCTATGTATTGAAAGTTCCGTCGCGCTCTGGATCCCTGTGGCAATCTCAGGAATGATTCCCATCTTGATATAAATGGGATGGGCCAGTTCTCTTAGTAACGGCAATCTCCAGGCAAAGAAGAAGGCTCCGATAATACAGACCAGTCCACCGATAAATACCGTCTCCGGGGCCCCTATTTTACTGGCCAGCGAACCGGCTATTATACTGCCCACCGGTTGCCCCCATAAAGGCCATGGTATAAAAACTCATAACCCTGCCTCGTTTATCATCATCGACGATTGTCTGTAAAATGGTGTTGCTTGAAGCCATTATAATCATCTGACCGATGCCGGTCAGCAGCATCAGCCCCAGAGAAAGGTAAAATACGGTTGATATTGAAAAAATCATTAACCCTGAACCCAAAATAGTCATTGATATGGGTATCATCTTGCCGAGGCCCAGCACGCTTTTTCTTGAGGCCAGATATATGGCTCCACACAGGGCACCCAGACCAATGCCGCCCATGAGGAATCCAAGTGCGCTTGGTCCTCCGTGCAGAACATCTTTGGCAAAGACAGGCATAATCACGGTATAGGGCATTCCTACCAGGTTGACGAGGGCAAATATCAGCAGGATATCCCGTATAGGCGCAAAACCGGCGGCATAACGGAATCCTTCTTTAAGCTCCTGCAAGACTTTTGAATTGCGTTGTTTGACATTCTTTGGCTCGATCTTCATAAGGAGCAATGATGCTATTACCGCCATGTAGCTGACGGCGTTAACCAAAAAACAGGTACCTTCACCCACGGCGGCAATAAGTATTCCGGCTACGGATGGACCCAAAAGGCGGGCGGAATTAACCATGCTCGAATTGAGTGCGATCGCGTTGCTCAGGTCTTTTTTTTCTACAACCATCTCCACCATGAATGACTGGCGGGTAGGCATATCAAATGCGTTTATAACACCCAAAACAATGCTAAGGGAAATTACTTGCCAGATTCTGATAAGATGGGAGAAGACAAGAAAGGATAAGACAAGCGCCTGCAACATTGCCAGGGTTTGGGTCAAAATCAATATATGGTGCCGGTTGCGGCGGTCGGCCAATACACCGGCAAAGGGCGCTAAAATAAAGGTGGGGATCTGACCGGAAAAACCTACAAGTCCCAACAGGAAAGGAGAATTTGTCAGCCGATAGACCAGCTATCCAAGGGCGATTCTCTGCATCCATGTGCCGATGAGGGAAATGCTTTGACCGCTGAAAAACAGACGAAAATTACGATGGCGCAAAGCCCGGATAATCGATTTCATTGACTAATCTTTTTCAAACAATCTGTCGGATTTTATCCGGCAGATTGTTTGAGATATGGTTCTATTTTTCAGAATTTTATGATATTTTAAATAAAGGGACAAGATCTTAACTTACTTTAAAGTGTGAGTTTTCCGGATCGCGACAATCAGTTATTTAAGGAATTTAAACACACAATAAAATAGCAAGGACACTATAAACAGATGTTAAAAACCTTTATAGAAATTTTTAATAACATCCTGGGTTCGGTTCGCGAACCCTTAGTTCTCATTGATTCGGAGTTGAAGGTTGTAAAGGCCAATCACTCTTTTTATCGGACCTTCAAGGTTAAACCGGAGGAAACAGAGGGTGTATTAATATATGATCTTGGCAATCGACAGTGGGATATCCCAAAGCTTAGAGAATTAATTGAAGATATCCTTCCGCTGAATTCAACATTTAATGACTTCGAGGTGGAACATAACTTTGAAGGCATAGGCCTAAAGATAATGCACCTGAATGCCAGACGGATTTACAGGGAGTTTAACCATACCCAGATGATCCTACTCTCCATCGAGGATGTGACTGAGCGTGAATATTATAAAAGGCATCTTGAGGAACTTGTTGAAAAACGAACGGCCGAAATTAGTGTGGCAAGGGAAGGGGCGATAAAAGAAAGACAAATCGCTGAAGCCGCGCTTCTCGAAATAAAAAAGTTAAAAGACCAACTTGAAGCAGAGAGGGCATATCTGCAGGAAGAAATCAGGCTGGAATATAACCATGAGAACATTATTGGTCAGAGTGATGGACTCAATTACGTGCTCTATAAGGTTGAACAAATTGCCGGCAGCGATACGATCGTCCTGGTTCTTGGCGAGACCGGAACCGGCAAAGAGCTGGTCGCACGTGCCATTCACGGTTTGAGCCAGCGCAAAGAGCGAGCCCTGGTGAAAGTGAATTGCGCCACACTGCCTTCAAACCTTATAGAGAGCGAACTGTTTGGTCATGAAAAAGGCGCTTTCACCGGGGCTCATTCAAGGCACGCCGGGCGATTTGAGATCGCGAACGGCGCCACTCTTTTTCTGGATGAGATCGGCGAGCTGCCGTTGGAATTACAGCCAAAGCTGCTCAGAGTGGTCCAGGACGGTGAGTTTGAAAGATTGGGCGGTTCCCATACCATAAAGGTCGATGTAAGGATCATTGCCGCCACAAATCGCAACCTTGAAGAGGAGGTAAAAAGGGGACGGTTCCGGGAAGACCTCTGGTACCGTTTAAATGTTTTCCCTATTACCATGCCGCCGCTCCGGGATCGGCTGGATGACATTCCGCCTCTTGTGGACTTTTATGTCAAAAAAATCTCCAGGCGCATGGGTAAGAAGATTGAGATCATTCCGAAAAGCGTCATGGATGCCTTGCAGAATTATCACTGGCCGGGCAATGTCCGGGAACTGGAAAACGTCCTCGAACGAGCTGTGATCAACTCCTCGGGATCCAAATTACGAATAGTGGATGAATTTGAGAATCAGCAGAAGAAATCATATACCACGCAAAGAAAACTTGAAGCGGTTGAGCGCGAACATATTATGAACATTCTGGAGCAAACCAAATGGAAGGTTAGCGGAAAAAACGGTGCAGCGGAGATACTCGGTCTCAACCGCAGCACCCTGCGGGCCAGAATGCAAAAACTTGGTATTATCAAGCCATAAGCCGTGGAAAGCCATAAAACTTAACCCGGTCCACCTTTTTCAAAATCCCTCCCTTCCTCTCTTTATAAAAGGGAGAAGAACAGCCCCTCTTTTCTAAAGAGGGGTTGGGGGAGATTTCCTGAGTTCGCCTGTGTTTTATTGGTCATATTTAGCCATTTATCATATATGGCCACTATTTCGCGTCAACCCGACCCTACTCAACCAATTTTTCGGTTTTGAATAATAATCGACAAATCAATATGTTGGATCGAATAATATGGTGTTTTTCAAGTCTGGCACGAATCTTGAGTTTATTAATTACAGTATTTGATTTTTTAAATGCGGGAAGGACAGGGCGGTTTATATAAAAAAATAGTTTCTCGAATGTGCGTGCATCTTTTTACGGCATCTCATGACTATATAGGGCAGAGATCAATGACCGAAAAAATAACGGCATTTTGGGACTCTATTTTCCAATAATTTTCAATCCACATTTACCACTTGCCACCCAGGACACCAATGAGACCCTAAAGGGCTAGATATGACCACTTGGGTAAATATGACCTTTTTTATATAACCGTTTATATTTGCCCGGAGCGAGCTTCTAAACTGATTATCCTTATAAATCAAAGTGATGGGTGACACGGCCCCGAGTATTAGGACCTTGGCATAAATATTGAGTATCTAGATATAGTGAATAGCGGCACTATTTGTTCTCGTTAAGTTTTAAGAAGAACATTTCTGAAGCTAGAGGAAATTTTGAACAAAAAA
>JAFGDF010000234.1 GCA_016932235.1 Deltaproteobacteria bacterium
GTTTTGATTATCCCTGTCTATGCCATCGATACGCTTCCGGAAATCCTCGGCCTCAGCCAGCTTATCCAGACAGCTTTGCAGGCTGTCAATAAAATCCGTGACCTCGTCAGGAATCGTATTCCTGTCGAGCCCCAGTGGCATCAGGGCGTCAGACCATCTGGCCCTCCATTGATCGAGCTTTTCCTCTGCCTTATCTCTCTCATTCCTGGCAATTCCCAAAGCCTGTTGGAATTCATCCATTTTGTTTTCCAACTTTTCCCGCTTTGTCTGCTGCGTTTTCACGGAATCCAGAAGGGTTTCAGCATAAAGCAGAACCGGCGCTAATTCAGGCCCTGTAAATTCCGGCTTATCACCGCCTTTTCGGAGCTCCTCGATCAGTTTATCCCTCAGTTCTCGCCTCTGCTTCTCTTTCTCTTTCGTTTCTGCGGATGCCTTTTCAGCCTCCGCTGATTTGAAACGCACCTTTTCAAAGCCTGAAATCCACTGTCTCATCTCCCTTGGAGAGAGGGGAATAATATCACAGGGTGCCCAGGTTTCATGCCAGGCTCGATCAACCTCAGAAAAAGCAGATTCCAGATCCTTTGACTCCATGTCCAGTTCTGACAGGCGATTTTCAAGGTTATTGATTCGCGATTTTAATGAGGCGTACTTCTGCACCCGGTCAGCTTCCCGGCGAAGGCGATCAGCGATCTTATCAGCGTTCTCGATAAGGCCTTCATAGGTATCCGGTAAGGACGCTTCCGGAGAAAATCTTGTAATCTCTTCGGCAAGGTCTTCTCCCTCAATCCACTGCCGTCTAATCAGGCGCCAGCCCGAATCCCGCCTGGATCGAATCCGGGCCAGGTCCTTTTCTTCAGGCACTTCCCCGGCATGCTGTATCTCCTGTATCTGGATGAAAAGCTGGCGCAATTCCTTTTCCAGACCCTCTTTCTCTTTTTGAATCTGCTTTCTCCTGTCGTGGATGAAATTCAGTTCCTCCTCAAAACGGTTTACAGTCTCCGGAATAGGAACGGCCAGTCTTCCGACCTGGTCCAACCGACCATTCCAGAGGCCCAGCCGGCTCAGCTCATCCCGGCAATCTTCAAGGCCGGCTTTCATAACACGCTGTCTTTCCATCAATTCCTCATCAAGATCGCCTGCCCTTTGTGCCGGTTTAACCGTTTGAATCAGATCCTGGACATTCCTGGCAGGGGGAATAGTGGAAAACTCTTCCTGTGCTTTTATCAGGGATGTTTCCAATTTTTTTATTTCCCGGCCGGATTGTTCGATCTGCTGTACCAGGGCTTCATATCGATTGCCCAGATTAAGGATTGTTCTCCGTTTTGAGAGGCTGGATCGAAGCGTCTCGGCCTGGTCCAGCGGCATATCAGGGCGAACCCGCTTCAAAAGGTCTGCTGCGGCGTTTTTGCAGCTTATCCCCATGCCCTCCAGCCCGGGGCGATCTGTCATGGCCTTTCGATATTCACCCAGGCGTTGATACATTTCTTCAATATCATTGGCCCGGTTAAGCAGGTTTTTTTGCAGAGAAACCTCCTTTTTCCTCTTTTGGATTTCATTCATTCTGGTATTTGCCGTCTCAAGCCTGTTTTGTGTGTCATGTCTCTCCTGTTCAAGTTTTCTCCTCTGCTCCCTGAAATCAGGCGGCAACAGAATGACCTCGCCCAGATCTGCTATCTTACCCAGATACATCTTGTGCTGGCCGATATAGGGCAAGGCCCGCTGCAGCCGCTCAAGCCTGCTTTTTTCACGGTCTTTTTCTTTGCGAAGTTCCCTGGCATCTTCCAGCCCTCGTTCAGCCGTCTGGAGTGCCCTCCTGTGATCCTCCCACTCCCGGCTCGACAGAAAACTCTGTTTCATCTGTGTTTGTATCTCGTGGTATTGAGAAAGGGCTTCATTAACAGCCTTTGTGGAAGCACGGGGCCTGAAAAGATCATCTCCTTCTTTTTCAAGCTCCTCAAAAACCTTGTGCAGGGATGTAAGACCGGCACCAGCGGCGAAAATGGCCTGCCCGACATCCCCTTTCTGATCGAGTATATCCTGACCGCCTCGAACCAGGGCCTCGTGATCAATACCATAAAGAGACTCGAATATCTCCTGTTCCATACCTTGCAGAAAGGGAGAAAGAAGCATCGGATCAATGGGATTGTCGTTTTCATCGAACAGGTCTGCAGTTCTCTTTTTACGACGGAAAAAGGTAAGCTCCCGGCCTCCCTCTTGATAAAGGCAACCACCAATCAGAAGTTGATTATAGGGGTGAATAAAATCATCACTGGTGCGTGCAGGGATACCGAAGAAGAAAGAATGCAGAGCACGAAGGCAACTGCTCTTACCTGCCTCATTCACTCCATAAACAATGTGCAGACCGGGAGATTGGGAAGAAAAGTCAAGCTTATGGCCCGTGAAGGGGCCGAATGCCCTCAGGTCGAGCCTTTTAATCCTCATCACACCCCTCCCTGCCGCAGCATTTTTCCCATTAACAGCTCTTTTATATCTTCCCGAAGTGTCTCCATATCCGCCTCCTGAAGATGAAAAGGATCATCATCCGCCAGGAGATCAGGGGGGAGCTTACTTCGCAGCTGCTCAAATTCCGGCATAAAATCAGTTAGCTTCTCGCTTTCAAGCCCGAGGTCTTCAACCGCCCTGATGAGGGTGTTTATGGATGACCCCTCAACAGAAACATCATCGGGTGAAGCCTTTTTGTGAGTATGAAGGACGGTTTTTTCAATCCAGGCTTCAATAAGGCTCGCAGCAATTCCCTTGAACTCCTCTGTCCAGTGGAGCAGTCTTTCGTGAAGATCTCCATGAATAGGAGTGGTCCCTTCCAGGATTAGCCTGGCCGCGATTGGGCGTCCATCGGCCCTGGCAAGTTCTTCTTCCAGGGATTGTCTCACCCGGTCAAGACATTCTTCCTGTGTTTCGCATTCGTTTAAGTCAACCTTGCACACTGCCCAGCGCAATACGTCAATATTGTGATACTCGATTTCCCTTACCTGCCCTTCGTCCACCGTAACTATCGTGCAACCCTTGGGACCTGATTCACGTATATGCCTCCCCTGGATGTTACCCGGGAAAATGATCCATGGTTCCCGGGATACCTCCTCACGTTGATGAACATGGCCCAAGGCCCAGTACTGATAACCCTTTGACCGCAATGCATCCAATGTACACGGGGCATAAGGTTCATGTCCCGGCCTTCCGGTCAGGGCCGTATGCAGAAGCCCGATATTAAAGAGACCGTATTCTCCCTGAGGATAATATTGTGTCAAGTCTTCGGTAACGACCCGTGAAGGGAAACTCTGCCCGTGAATGGCCACATTGAAGTCATCGAGGATAATGGTTTCAGCCTTTTTGTGAGAAAACAGTCTAACGTTGTCAGGAAGGTGGAGGGCACGAGAAATCTGACTGGCCGCATCATGGTTTCCGGATACAATAAAGACCTGGATACCAGCCTCCCTCAGCAATCCCATTCGGTTAATAAAATAAAGACCGGTGTTGTAATCCTTCCAGTCACCGTCAAAGAGATCACCGGCTAAAAGAACAAAAGCCGCTTCTTCCTGGATGGCGAGATCAACGAGATTATCAAAGGCACGTCTCACTGCGCCCCTGATCTGATCTACGGGAGCGTCCTGGTAGACCTCCAGCCCTTTCAGGGGACTGTCAAGGTGTATATCCGCGGCATGCAAAAATCGAAACATGGTGTTCCTCCTGCTGAATCAGTGATTTTCCCAATTATCACGTATTCTAACAAAGGTGTTTGACATATCCGGGCGCAAAAAGCATATGCGGAAGCAACTCCCCACGATTTATGCCTGAAACGTATCCCCCCTCCCCGGGATCCAGTGGAAAAAATTGCTCAATTATATCCCAGGCCCTTTCGATGAGACCGGCGGATTGCAACAGCTCAGAAAGTAGTATCAAGGATGCTGATCCCATGTTACTTAACGTTTAGTGTTCGTATAGGAGAAAGTATGCCCTTTTCGAACACAAAATGTCAAATTCTATTGGCAATTTGCCATTCTGTTTGCCGAAGCGAGCAGTCCTTGCTTCTTTGGCAGTTGTCACCACAAATAGCAGTGATTTCTGATCAATCCCATCAGCCCTTGATTCCGGGTCACACAGGTATTGCGACATTTTATCATCCATTTTGGTACCATAGTAAACCTCTCTCAACCGGTTCATGGAATTGATGTTGTGCTCGGTTTCCTGGTTATACCCGGATCTGGGAAGTCTATGCCGGAAGCCATCGGTTTTAAGCCGTGAAAAGGGATGGGCCATGCTCGTCAATGACCGGGGAGGCATGATCCGTCAGTAATATCCATTCCATATTCCAGCCGGTTCATGGGAAGGCTCTATGAAATTTGCAGCAATCTGCCCCCGGGCAATCAAATCCATTATGGAAAGGAGAAGCAACGGTTTTTGAGGAGCACGATGGTTTGTAAATGAAGGATAACGATTTCGATTCCTGTCAGTCCGCAGATTTGAGATAATTTTGATGTACTTTTCAAGCATCATAAGTCACTGCATAATAAGTTCCAAATAAATATTCTCCTCTGTTTCACAAGTTATTTGATTATTAATGGTCGTCCCCCTTTTTACTTTTCACACTTGCGATTCTGGTGCCGGTAAAAAAGATACGGTGAAGGTCGTTGCCGCTGAATCATGGCAGCCTTTATCTCCGGCGCAGAAAGGGCACTTGCTGACCCTCCCCGGACACAGGTCTGACCCACTGGGTATAAAAGGGCATCTTTTGGAAACCATATCCAATCTAAAATTATACCGCTCTGAAAAGATCTTCATCCTGAGGAGGTCCGCGCCTTTTCCTCCCGCATTAAAGTCAAAAGGCCTTTTCGAGGAATAGCGCATGGTGTCCCTGGTCGTAAAAAACCCTTCAAAAATCCTCTTCTGTGCTTCTTCGGGTATGCCGACCCCGTAATCCCGAACCACTAATTCAGCACCCTGTCCTTTCTTTCTGACGTTCACTTCGATCCTTCCTTCGTCCGGTGTGTTTTCAACGGCATTTTTGACAAGTCCATCGATCACTTTTTCGAGAACATCAGGGGGAAGAAAGATCGGCGGGACCGGTTCAATTGACAATATGATCCGGACCTCCCTGTGAAGGAAAAGGGGAATGAGGTATTTTAGCCGCTCTTCCACGGTCCTATCCAGACTGATAGGTTCTGAAACCGCCTGCTTCAGTCCGAAGATCTCATCCACACGCCGCCGGACGGCCTGGACAACCGGCTTTTCTCCCACCTCTTCCGCAAGGAGGGTCTCAATCTCATCCGCACAGACTTCGATCATCGTGGTAAGGACATCCTGGGCTTCATAATGATCATTGTCCATGATATCATGCACTTGATATTGGATCGCCACGATACGATCCAGATTTCTTTTGAGTCTTTCCATTGTCGGTTTCCAGGTGTTCTCTGGAAGGGAAGAAATCCTCTTCGCGAGAAGAGCGAGAGACGCAGAAAGTATCGAGACAGGCGTTTTCATCTCGTGGGAGAGATGATTGATCACCTTATCCTTTGCCCGATTAAGGCTGGTCACTTCGCGGTAAGCCTGCTTTATCTCCTCGGAAAACCTGGCATTTTCCACGGACAGGGCCACGGTCCCGGCAATGATGCTCAGCAATTCCACGTCTCCTTCGTCAAAATTCCCATCCTTTTTGTTGGTGGCGCACAGAGCACCAAAAACGCGGTCACTGCTCTTTAAGGGTACAAGGGCGACGTTCCGGGTTCGATACCCCAGTCTGCGATCTCTTTCCCTGTGGAGTTCTTTGTTTCCGGATGTATCGGAAATGATCTTCGGTTGGCCGGTCCTGATCACTTCACCGGCTATGAGTCCATCCATAGGAAAACGGACCTCCCTTGTTCTTCTCTCTGTGTCCATATCGTCATATGCAGCACCCTGGATAAATAGATCACGTTTCACCTCATCGTGGAGGACGACGATAGCGCCTTCTGTTCCGATAAGACGCTTCACCTCATTGTTCACATAATAGAGAAGATCCTCAAGGTCCGGGTATTCCGGCAAGGCCATACTGATTCGGAGCATGGCTTCATTGATTTGCGCTATTCTCTTTTCGTTGGTAACATCTCTGAGGATCACCAGGGTGCCCTCGGGCTGGTCTTCTGAGACTGAAAAGACAACGGTCCGGAGAATAACATCCAGCTTCCGGCCGTCTTTAGTCATTCTTCTGGTTTCTCTTTTGAGGATGACTTTTTTCTCGTATACGTCCTGCAAATCTCCGTCTTCCTCTTTTTCCTCTCCAGGTGGAATATAATTCAGCTTCTTTCCTTCCAGTTCACTGAAGGTCCAGCCAAAGGTCTCGGTAAAGGCGGGGTTGAGGTAAGAAACAATGCCGTCCAGGGTAAACACTATAATGGGGTAAGGAGCAAAATCCAGCAGGGTTCTGTAACGTTTTTCCGACTCCATCAGGGCCTGCTCTGATTTCTTTCGGTCTGTCACATCCTGCAAGGTCTCGATGGCCCCCGTGATATTGCCGTCATCATCAATGATCGGAGCTGCGGTGAAGAAAAGCCATTTTCCACGATCACCCAGCTCAGGGAAATAGCCTTCAGCCTCATAGGCGCCATCGATTGCCTCAGACCTTCGGAATTTATCACCATAATAGGCAGACACCTCTTCCTCGGGCGCTCCGTCCACAATGAAATCCGCCAGGACAGGCCTCTTGTTTCGATAAAAAGTCAACCAGTATGCATCGGTTCCAATAACAGCGTTTGCCGGTATCTTTGTAAGGTTTTCATAGGCCCTGTTGCAATGGGTCATAATGTGTTGTTTATTAATGACAAAGGTAGGGATGGAACTGCCCTGGACAATCTGAGAAAGCCTTTTTTCGCTCTCCCTGAGCGCTTCTTCGGTCAGTCTTCGCTCGGTCACATCTTGCAGTGTCTCAACCGCGCCGATGATATTTCCATCCCCATCTTTCAGAGGCGCTGCCGTTAAAAACAGCCAGCTTCCATGTTCGCCCAGCTTCGGGAAAAAAGCCTCCACCTCATAGGCGCCATCGGCGATATCAGACTTCCTGCACTTGCCGCCGTAATACCAGGCCATCTCCTCGTCAGGCGCATGATCAACAATGAAATCCGCCATGTAAGGAATTTCCCGAGAATCCTCGTTGAACCATGTGCAGCGTTTTTCAGCAATTTCCTGCCTTGTAACGCCGATGAGTTTCTCAAATGATGTATTGCAGTGGCTCAGGGTGTGGCTCTTGTCAATCACAAAAGTGGGCGTCGGGCTTGCCTCGATAATCTGGGAAAGTCTTTTCTCATTTTCCATGAGTGTTTTTTCAGCAGTCCTGGTTTTTTCCGCTTTCCTCTCAAGGTCTTTAAACATTCTTTCAAGCTCTTCGAAACCGGGCTTGCCGGGCATCAGCCATTCCTCCCTCGCCTTTCGGTGTCAAAAGAAACATTATTAATAAGCTCTCCACCATCCTCATATCTCCCCTCCATTCTTTTATCTTCTCATTGATTCTTGCGACTATAACCCGGCTTGGATGCAGTATTTATACTTTTGTAGTTATCATCAAGAAGGGCCTGAAACGATGCTCCAATGCTTCTGAATTGGTATATTGACCATACCCCGGCCACACACAACATTATCGCAAGGATCAAAAAACCTGACAGAATTTTGATTCTCAGCCCCATATATTAATCCTCTCCTGAAATACGTCTTTTGATATAATAATAGCCACACTACATCTTTACGCCATCAGATCGGTCTCGCCGGAAGAGCATGTCATAAGAGTGGTCGGGAGTCCTGAGAGCATTTCCTGAAAATATCCATGGAATTTCTCGGCGTTATTTTCCCCTGGCGCCTTAAACCCCAAGAATAGGACCGAGGCGTCACCGGAATGCCGGTTAATGACTTCGTTAAAAGGGGCATCCGAAACCAGGACTTCCACCTCGGCCTTGATTCTCGCCGAATTTATTAATTCACGGAGTGCCTGTGCCGCCGGTTCCCGTCCTGCTTCATCCCGGATCAGGCGGAGGAGGCGCACCCTTGCCCGTGACCATTCCCAGTTCAGGGTCAGGAGGTGGGCCATAAGTACCATCAGGAATCCGTTTTCCTGGCCGCGCCACCATATATCAATCCGTCGGGAAATGCTTCCCCTCGGGAGTCCCTTATCCCATAAAAGGATCAAGCTCTTGCCGACCAGAAGCACCGAATTAATACGGTTAATGAATGAACCTGCTCGCTTTGGATCCGATGACCACCCCATAAGAATGATATTGGGATGGAGGGGGCCTATCGGCTGCCCTTGAATAAGAGCCGAAAGGCCTTCATCAAGGTTTCGCGAGACAACAACCGTTGATAAGGCCTCAAAATTATTCTCCTCCAGAAAACGCCTTAACTGGGAAAGGGCCGTTTCTCTCAAATGGGCAATATCCGCCAGATCTCCCACAAGAACACGAGCGATGGTAACAATACCCCGTTCCTCTCCTATCCAGAGCGCATACATTGTCAGTGTCAACCGGGTCTCCGGATCTCCTGCCAGGACCAGTAGCGTGGGACGCCAGTTTTTCGGGTCCACCGGTCTCTTTGCCAGTTTGAGGAGATTATCACGTAAACGTGAATAGATAAAACCCCAGCGAGCATCTCCGAACCGGACCTTCAGCACTTTCCGGCGGAGAAGTGTATACAATATAATAAGGAAAGCCGCCGCCGTCACTGCTGCCCGGATATCAATCAGGGAAGCGGCGAATGCGCAACCGGCCGCTCCCAGTATTGCCGGAAACCAGTGATAAAATCTGAACCTCGGCCTGAAAGAGGGATTCCCTGCAAATGATTCAATAAAGGCGGCCAGATTAACCATCCCATAGGTATAAAGAAAAAACATGGTCACGATTGAGGCGATTAAGTTAAATGCGCCCCCCTGTGAATCCTTTCCGGCCCAGAAAATAACCACGATAGTGATGGCGAACGTGAGAAGCAGGGCCCTTTGCGGTTCGTCTCCTCTCAGGGAACCCCTGGCAAAGGGACGGAGCGGGGGGATAACATCGTCCCGGGCCACGGCCTGTAAGACCCTGGGTGCCCCTAAAAAAGAGCCGAGCGCGCTGGAAAGGGTCGCGGCAAAAACGCCCGCGACAACAAGAAATCCCGTCCCGAAAAGGGCCTGCATCCTGAGAGTTTCGAAAGAGGCGTCAATCAATTGTAACCGTGTCTGTGAACCCCCGCATAAAAAGATCTGGATGACATAGATAACGAAACCGACCCCCACGGCAGACAAAGTCCCTAAAGGGATCGCGCGCCCGGGATTTTCAAGATCCCCCGACATGTTCACTCCTGCCATGATCCCGGTAACAGCCGGAAAGTATATCGCAAAAATAGTCCAGAATGAAATGGAAGGATGACTATAGACAGGGGACCAATTTTGATGGAAGAGCCCTGATTGAAAATTCACCGCAGCACCCCCCATGAATGCCACTATCGAAATCCCCAGAATGGACATAATAAGATACTGTGTCTTAACGGCCCACTTTGCTCCCACATAAGAGATTCCGAAAAGAACCGCTGCGACCACCATGCAGATCATCTGAAAATGCAGGGAAAGGTCGGGAAATGTCCTGACCAGCGCCTCGCTGAAGCCCAGGATATAGAAAGGCACGGAGATTGCCTGCGCAAAAAAGAGGGCCAGGCCGATCGCCCCTCCGAACTCCGGTCCCAGGGCCCTTGAAATCATAAAATAAGCTCCACCGCCCGCCACGGCCGTATTAGTAGAGACCGCGGATATGGATAAGGAGGTGAGGGTGGTAATGCTTTTGGCGATAAGCAGGATCAGCAAAGCGTGAAAGATGCCGGCCTGGCCGATCACATAACCGGCCCGCATAAACATAATCACCCCGAGGATGGTCAGGATGGAAGGCGTAAATACACCCCCAAACGCCCCTAACTGATTAGAGGCCCGGCCGGCTTCTCTTTCATCTCCATTCTTTCCGGAAGGCATGTCGAATCCTTATAAAGGGTATCCCCGGTGAAGGACTTATAAATATTTAGCGCCTGGGAAAATATCGCTCCATAATTTGACCTATGATTCAGAATATATTTTTAACTATACTTCAATCAAACGAAAAAGCAAAGACCGTCAAAGATTTCCAATAGGCAATACCTTACACGATTATCCTTCGGCTATGCTTTTATCCATGATCTTTTCTGTAAAAAGTTAATATTTTGGCTTGATTCCTTTTCAATTTGGTATCATTATTATTATATCTTAAGAAATACATTATTCGGTTTCTGAAACCGGTCAAGGAGGATCATTATGAATATTAAATTAATAGCCGGTTTAATCTTAATATGTCTGATTGTTATTTTTTCAATTCAGAATACCGCTGTCGTGGAAATCAAACTCTTTTTCTGGACTATTTCAATGTCAAGGGTCCTGCTGATGTTCCTGCTTTTAGCCATAGGAATTTTCATGGGATGGCTGCTCAGCAGTTATTCAATGCATCGCAAAAAGGATCAAAGCACCGAAGAATATTAATATTCTTCCGGAGGAACATATGGATTCCATTCTGCAATTTGAGATAGCCGGTAATACACTGTGGCGAATTCTCCTCTTATTTTTTATTATTCTCATTTCCCTCTTTATTGGAAAGATCGGGAAAATGCTCCTGCAAAAATCAAGCAGGGAATTGGAAAACCGGCAACGGCCTTTTGCCGCCGCATCATTGAATGCCCTAAGCCGCAGCATCCTTTTCTTATCAGCCTCAGTGGGCATTGCCCTGTCTCTTCCCATACTTGAACTGAAATCACAGGTGGCCGAAATATCAGACACCGCGAGTGGGATTCTTCTGACTATCGGTATCGGCTACTTTTTATTCTGGCTTGTCGAGATTCCAAGCGTCTGGCTTGCAAAAA
>JAFGDF010000235.1 GCA_016932235.1 Deltaproteobacteria bacterium
AAAATCGAGATAGCTCTCATGGTTTTTTCTCTCAGTGTCTTGTGTCTGCTGATTGTTATTGAGATCTCTATGAGAACATTTTTTCACTCGGGGCTGCCGTGGCTTGAGGAATTCGGAAGGTATGTTTTGGTTTTCGGCACTTTTCTAGGTGCAAGCATCGCGATAAAGAGAGACGAGCATCCCAAAATGCTGGCCCTGTTACAGAACTTGTCCATGAAGCGTAGGAACCTGATAATGGCGTTGAGAGATTTTGCCCTGGGCTGTTTCCTGCTGGTTTTGGATTATTACGCGTGGATACAAGTGCTGAACATGATGAAGATAGGGACCAAAACATCTACATTGTTCTTCCCCCTGTGGGTGGCCTATATAATACTGCCGGTTTCCATATTCGTGATGGGTGTTCGCTGCTTTTTTTCCGCCGGAAACAATCTCGGCTCTCTGCGCGGAAAAGTCACAGAGACAAAAGGAGATTAGAAAATGATTACAGTAGCCATATTCATCGTCCTTTTGCTCTTTGGATTTCCGTTTGCTTTCGCTGTACTCATCACGACCACTATGGGAATACTCATCTATTCGGGGACACCTCTTCAGATAGTAATTCAGCAACTTTACAGCGGGGTGAATAACTATATCCTGCTTGCCATTCCTTTCTTTATAATGTCTGGAAGCATAGCGGCCAGAGGAGATACCTCCAGTCACCTCATACGGGTAATGCGGATATTTTTCGGGCGGATTCATGGTGGTAGCCTTATCGCTACTATACTTGCGTGTACTTTTTTTGCAGCCATATCCGGATCCAGCATTGCCACCATTATTGCCATAGGAACCATAATGATACCAAAGCTAGTTGAGGAAAATTACCCTGAAAAAATGGCAATCGGAACGGTTACTGGAAGCGGAACAATAGGTATCCTGATCCCTCCGAGCGCCCCCATGATCGCCCTTTGTGTGGCGCTGGGGACCTCCGTGGGAGCTCAGTTTCTGTCGGGTGTTGGGCCGGGGCTTTTAGTGGCTTTATCGTGGAGTGTGTACGCATATATTGCCTCTAAAAAGCTGGAACTCGGTAGACCTCTTCATACAGGCTTTAAAGAATCCCTGATTATTATTTTTAAAGCCATTCCAGCGCTATTTTTCCCCCTGATTATTCTGGGCGGAATATATGCCGGCATAACCACACCCACAGAGGCGTCTGCTATCTCGGTCGTTTATGTGGTAATCATTGAACTGTTTGTATATAAGACAACTAATATGTCAGACCTTTACAATAGCCTTTCCCGTGGGCTAGTTTCCTCTGCCACCCTTGTGTTCATTATGGCTTGCGCCACTGTGCTTGCCTGGTTCGTCACCACCCAGCAGTTACCGGCTAAAATTAATGTTTTTATTACATCGCACGTCAATTCAAAAGAGACTTTCTTGATGCTTATTCTCATAGTGTTTATTGCGGCGGGGTTTTTCCTTGATACTTTTTCCCTCATAATAATCATAGCCCCGATGCTGAAGCCGACATTGCTGGCCTATGACATTGACCTGATACATTTCGGCATTCTTTGTATCCTGCTCACCCAGATTGATTTCACAACTCCGCCTTTCGGTCTGGGGCTTTTCGTTTCGATGGGGCTAACAAAGAAAGGATTATGGGAGATAGCGCGAGCCGCGGCTCCATACACCATCATCCTGACGATTGCAACACTCCTTGTAGCTCTGGTTCCGCAAATAGCCCTGTGGCTCCCCAATATATTGAAGAATTAAATTCCTGAGCAACGTGATCAGCGATAATTAGAATTCCGGGAAGGAAAAAATACTTGACGTCAATCAAATTTCCAACCTAAATCCAAAACATTGGGATAGCACGATACAATATGTTATGTATTTTGTAAGTATTGTTCCAGTTCTTATTATTGAGATTATTGAACTTATATTGGCGACAAGGCTATTATATCGTAGAAGTAAAGAGAACGTAAAACTATTGATGAAGACCTTGTTGGCATTAGCTATTTCAAGCGGTATCGACTATTAATATCTTCATCGCTTATTTTGGCCATTGCAATTACTCCCATATAACCATAGGAATAACCGGCACAGATTTATCGTGTCTTGTTAATTCCTTTGTTAACCGCCGATGATTTCATTTAATCCTTCAATTATGATGGCAAGTTCTTCTTCAGATACTTTTGAAATCTTTTTCTGGATTCGCTTCACGGAAAGAGTACGGATCTGACTAATCTTCACCCAAGATTTCTTGGGAAGCTTTGTGCTACCAAGTTCAAATGTCAGAGGATATCCAGCCCGCTGTGGTTGGCTTGTTAAAGCAACGGCAATAAGAGTCCCGGACCTTTCGTTAAAAACATTATGGCTTAAAATGAGAACAGGGCGTAATCCGCCCTGCTCGCTTCCAATTACCGGATTTAAGTCAGCCCAGTAAATATCGCCTCTCAGTATTCTGGCCATTCTTCCGACTCCGGTGTTAACCCTTCTTCGGCTAAAGACTGCTCGAATTCGGGATCAAGTTTTGCACATTCTTGAGCCAAACGGCTCTTTTCCATTCGAGTCAATTTCTCCACTACCGCCTCCTGAATAGCTTTACTTCGGTTAGGAAAGGCGTTTGATTTTACGAGCATATCAAGCTTTTTTACCATGTTGTTGTCTAAGGTAATCGCTATTTTTGAAACTCCCATTTTCATCACCTCCGGTATGATATTATATCATACCTATCTCAATTTCAAGCATAATTTTCATGGCTTTTTGCGGTTAATATATATTATCCGGCTGTAGGATAATTTTAAAAGGTACTTTATAATCTCTTTTTATCCAGCGGCGTCGTTATTCCAAGTTTGTTTTTACCCATTATGTGTGTATATATCATTGTACTATTTTGATCTTTGTGGCCAAGAAAATCTTGTATTGTTCTTATATCATACAGCCTTTTCACCCTGATGATTCCTGAGATATTCTCTCAAACATCCAAAGTATCGACTTCTATCAAAACCTTCGATAAGACTGACTCATCAGGTTTTATATCATGATCATTAACAAGTTTCAGTGTCGCGTATACCGTGGCATATATATAGCAACAGGAGGGATAGGCTTTAAAACCTATGTTTGATATTTATTCCTTTACGATTCCGAAAAGATATCTATAATACGGAATAAAATACAACAGTAAATTACAATTCACACAAGGAGCATCAGAATGTCGCAAAAAAAGATGGCGGCCCAAAAAAGCGAATTCTATCCGGAGCTATTTAAACCAATCATGATTGGAAAAGTTGAAATCAAAAACCGCGTCGTGATGGCCCCGACAAATACCGCCGCAGTCGAACCGGGCGGTTATATAAGCGATCGGATGATCTATTTTTACGCCGCCAGGGCAAAGGGTGGTACGGGTCTTATCATCACGGGAGCGGCTGTCATCGAGCCTTCGATCATCGGTGAGCCCTTCCTGATGCCCTTCCTCTACAATCCTTCCCATGTTCCCGGATGGAGCGAACTGGCTGAAACCATACACGCATGGGACGCAAAGGCCTTTGTACAGATCGATTCAGGCGGTCCCGGACGGCTTGGGGCCATCATGGGAAATCCCAACGCGCTTGCACCGTCTCCTGTACCCATAAATATGGATCCTGAAAGAGTTGTTCAGAAGAAAGCATCCATACTCTGGCAAAAGAGAGGGCTTGATCTCGCGGCCCATTATCATATCGGAAGGGACTTCCCGGTTCCAAAGGAAATACCGATAGAACATATACGGCGTCTTGAGGATCAGATTGTACATACCATAGAGATGGCAAGGCACTGCGGATTTGACGGGGCAGAGCTGCACTTTGCGCACGGGATCATGGGGTCGAATTTCCTTTCCCCGAGAACCAACACCAGGACCGACGAGTATGGAGGAAGCCTTGAGAACCGTGCAAGGTATCTGAGAAATATCCTGCAGAAGGCGCGACAAAGAGTCGGCCCGGATTTCGCCCTGGGCTTCAGGATAAGCGCGGCGGAGCACATGCCAGGGGGCCTTGCGGCCGAAGACACCGCTGAAATCTGCAAGCATGTGGAAAGCTCGACTGACTTTATCGATGTCTCAACCGGCATGCACCATGAATCGCATGCTTACATGGAACCCGAAGAAGATGGAACAATCATCGACGAGGCGTCAATAATCAGGCAAAAGGTAAGTGTTCCGGTGATAACCGTATCGGTTCACAATCCTGCCACTGGAAATGATGCGATAAAACAAGGAAAGACAGACATGATAGCCCTGAGCAGAGGGCTTATCGCCGATCCCGAGTGGGCGAATAAGGCCCGAGAAGGCAAGAAGTATGTCAGGTGTGTCAAGTGCCTGTTGGGCTGCAGCGGCAGGGTTGACTGCGGTCTGCCAATCCGGTGCGAAGTAAATCCGAATGTCATGCTCGAATATCAGATGCCCGAATATTACAGGACGAAGGCGCCCAATAAAAGGACTTATCATGTGGAATGAAGTATTTAAAATGCAAGATTAAAGATGATAGTGGAAATCATCCGCTGAGTTTATAAAATATCATGCAGCATATACTGAGCCAGCAAGTTTTTAGAAATAAGAGAAGCAGAACAGATGCCATTATTTATCAAAGCCGTCTTCATAAACTAGTGTGCCATACAACTGGTGTAAGAACTCCCGGCAAGCATTTGCTTTTTGATCACTCTTGAAATCATATTTATCCGGAATCACTTCTTTATCAAGAGCATTCAGTTCTTTGTTGAGGGGAAAGAAAACTATATTTGTTCGTGAATACTTCGATTTATAGATACCAATTCGAAAAAGTTCTGAAATTGAATATCTCATCCAATTTATATCACCCGTGTCAGATAACATGCGCGGACCTAGAATCTCAGGAGGAGTTTCTACCGAAAAAAATTCGTTTTTTAATGATAACCAAAAGCCGAGGGGAATTGTTATTATAATGTCTTTGGCCAGACATAAGTCCCAACACTTTTTTTTAAAAAAAACAGGTCTAAATGTTTGAATAATTTCTCTATCTATATACGAAAAATAATTTGACATTTTAACCTCCTTTTCCTGGTTTTATATATCTTATTATATTTCTTTAACAATTAACTGTAAAGATTTTATAAAAGGAAGTTAAAATCAACCTAAAATCTCTTTAATTCCTCCTTAATAGCCAGTCCTATCTTTCGTAATGTTAACGGTTTTTTAATATATTGTCCCGCACCTAATTTTTGGGCTGATTTCACCTCATCCGTTTCAGCAAATCCGCTGACTATGACAACCTTTTGTTTGTGACGAATCTTGATTATCCTCTCATAGGTCTCCCGACCATTTATTCCCGGGTCCATAATCATATCAAGCAGGATTAAATCGAAGTTATTCTCCTTTATATATTCTACAGCCTCTTCTCCACTTGAAACGGATCTTACTTCGTAATGTAATTTTTTCAACATGTCACGGGTTATTTCTCTCTGGCTGTCTATATCATCAACAATGAGTATCTTTTCACCGCGCCCTTTGATATCTTCGATGGGTATGACCAAATCCTTTACTGATAATTCTTCCCTTGTTATTGGAAAGTATAGATCAAAATTGGTCCCGCCCTTATCACTCGTTACATTTATGTAACCTTCATGCTCTTTCATGACATTCCATACCACTGCCAGGCCTAAGCCGGTACCGCTTCTGCCCTATACTTTCTTTGAATAGAAAGGTTCGAATATCCTCTCAAGATCCGCAGATGTTATACCAAGGCCATTATCCGATACTGACAGAACAGCATATTCACCAATCCTTACATCATCATATAATCTTAAGGGTCTATCCACATAACTGTTAAAAGTCGATACCGTAACCTTGCCGCTTCCCTCGATAGCTTCCGCAGCGTTTGATACAAGATTCATCACCACTTTTCCTAGGTGAACCTGTGAACCATTTACGTTCAACAGGGTATTGTCAAGATTGGTCTCGATCGTAACAGCCGGATGATATTGTTCAAGTT
The DNA here is from genome assembly GCA_016932235.1 of Deltaproteobacteria bacterium. Next base: position 5,979 of record JAFGDF010000235.1, read on the forward strand.
TTTTAAACTCCGGAGATTCTAAATAACCCTTTATAATATCATTCAAATTCAGAGGCTCTTTGGCTGTGGCCACGCCTCTCGCGATTGTCAACAGATCCTGGACAATAGAAACTGCCCTATGGCCTGATTCCTCAATTGTCTCGATAGGCTTTCTGAGATTGCTGTCTTCAGGTAAATCAAGTAATAGCAATTCAGGATATCGGAATATCCTTATGAGCCTCTTTCAGCGCTTTTACTTCTTCGTCATACCACACATAGGTATCATCAGGCGGATCAATAGCTTTTTTAAACAAATACACACTGGCCCGATCCGCCCCTAAAAATGTGCCGATAGAAGCCAGGGTCTCCTCGATAACCTCATCAACTTCCTCCGGTCTCATCCGTACGAACCTTGAAGATATCTCCCTGATAAACCTTTCAAGTACCATGCGTCGCTTCAATGCCTTTTCCGATTTATTTCGTTCAAGAGTACTGTGAATAATTTGCGAAATTGTTTTTATAATTTCAACATCTTCATCCATCCATTCACGTTGCGTCCTGCATTCATCGAAACCCATAAAACCAAAGTATTCATCCTGGATATAGAGAGGGACCACTAAAATAGACTTGACCTTTTTTCGCCTCAACATATCTTTTTCTTGCTCGCCCGGTATGTCTTCTATATCTCTGTATTTAATAATCCTGCCGGTCTTTAACGTACTCATCCACCAGGGAATCACGCTTGAAGGGCTCCCTTGAAGTTCATCTTTTTGAGATCTTCTATCAGGAGCGCACCATTCGAAGCTATTGTCAATCGTATCCGTCTTATGTTGATGTTTAAAAAGATAAACACGGCTAACATCCAATGCCCTGCCCATAATCTCCAGGCATTTCTCTTGGAACTTATGCATATCAGTAGCGGAAATCGCCAGCTCGGAAATACTGTTAAGCATCTTTTCATAGGATAATCTTTTCTGCAGAGCCTTATCTTTCAGATCATAATTGTATAGAAGACGGAAAAAGAAATAGGAAGAAAAAGGAGCGATAACACCAGAGATGAGACTTGCCATGGTAAAGCCTATGGCCCCGGGCCCCCCATAAATTCAGAAATAATCAGATATAAAATATTGGAAGACAATACCGCAAAAACCGTGATCAGCACCAATGACTTTGCCATTCCAAATTTTCTTAATAAGTTCCAGACCATAAGATTCCCTCAATCCAAAATCCTAATAACTATTCCTCATGTAGATCTCAAGAATTTATGCTGTGTTTAAATTCTGGCTGTCAAAATAGAAGATTTTCTTTATTCATACTCTATTGATGAAACAAGCAGGAATCGTGCCAAAATAATGAGGTAAATCTGTGGATGGAAATATATTAGAAGAAAAGAAGCAACCATCCCCCATACCGATATTCCTATTGCCACATGTGCATTATGGGAAGAATGTGTCATTTTGCATGAAAATCATAAGTAGATTTAACTCTTTATGATGTCCCCCTGGTTTCATACACATCCTCAACCATATTTTTAAACCATAAAGGTTTATTCAAGAGTACATAGATTAATAGAATTGTAGTAAAAGGGACAGGGATTATCATATCCACCAGTGCAAGGACTATGAGAAATATTAAAATCTTTGTATTGTTTTTCATCTTTCCCACTCCCTCTGAACATATTCAAAAGAACCGATGGCAGAATAATTTCAATGTCTTTGTTACCGGTTACTGATTGAATATTGCATCTTAAAGTCCGCGTATAGGTTTATCCTCCTGATTATAAATCTCCATATGTTGATTAATCTTGATCCCTCCGATCCCTATTTCTGGTTATCGATGTTCAGTAATCCTAATATATTTCTCACATCCTCAACCTCTTCAAGATGCTCGATTATTTCCACAATCTTTTCAATATTTCCCGAGGTTAACCGCTCGGCAGGATAGGTTGCGCAATCCCTGAATTTTTTCGAACAATCATCGTATGACATGGGTCTCTGCGGGCTGCCGAAAGGATAATCCACCTGATTTGTATAAACGTTCCCTTGTTTCGTGGTTATCTGGACCTTTCCGGGTTCATTCTTATGAGGACCGCCTCCGTTCATCGCAGGATCAAGCTCAACCTCGGTCTTCCCCAATATATGGAGAATATCAGGGTCCTTAACAGCATCATTGGTGAACGCCTCTCTTGTTGTCTTTCCCCTTACAATAACATTCGCCACATTATAAGGTATGCTGAACTGCGCATCCACAAAATTTCTCGGGCGTCCTTTGATCTCAAAGGGAACACACAACAGTTCATAATCACCCTCACCGCTGAATATCTTCACTTTTGTGATATCTTCTTTTTGGATATTATTCTTTGATAATAGCTCCATTGTGGCATCGATAAAAACATGATTTCCCCGGCAGCATGGATAAGGTTTGATGGAGACATTAACTCCCTCAAACGTTTTCCCCAGATCCGCTGTCAGTCTCTGAGGGTCATATTTCCCCTGGTGATAGATCGCGTACAGGCCCCATTTCCCCTCAACGGGATTTTTCGCCCCTGTAATTCCCTTCGAAGCCATTATTGCCGAACTTATTCCGCTGTATATGGCAAATCCGGGGCCCATCCTCTTTGTCAACCCACCGTCAAGCGTACTCTGACCGTTTCCGCTGCATCTGTGATATGCTATCCCCATGGCATCCACAATACCTTCAAGGTTGAGTCCCAGCAGCCTGCCGGCAACGGCGGCCGACGTCATATAACCATAAAGAGTGGTGAGATGCCAGCCTGTGGCTACAATATTCTCGCCGGGTCTGGTCGCAAGGCCAAACCTGCAAATCATATCCACTCCAAGAGCAGTGGCGGTGATAAATTCTTTCCCGCTCATTCCAGCCCTCAGTTCTCCCATGGCCAGGCAGGTTGGTATGGCAACCACTCCCGGATGCATTACGGCATCATCATGAACGTCATCGTAATCAAGTGTATGGATCATGGTTGCGTTTACCTGTGCCGCGTTCGGAGCCGGTACTTTATTGCCCCAGTACAGGATCGAACTCTCCTCCTTTCCCCCCCAATCCGTGATTATGTCCCTCAGTTCTTTCGCGCCGGCCTCCGAAGCGCCTGCCAGGCAGACTCCCATTGTATCCAGAATTTCCTTCTTCGTTACTTCAACAAGATCCGTTGGAAGGTCATCATAACGGATGGTAGAAAAAGTTTCAGCGAACTGGTAAGCCGCATCCATATTTGCCCCCTTATGCTGAGATAGCATTAAATACCAAACACCTTCGTCTATAAGACGAGGTGTTCCACAATCGGTTGATTGAAATCAATTGTTTGTCATCCTGCGACCCTTGATCGCAGGATCCACGTTTTTATCATCCTGATTAAATCAAGAAACCATATCGGTAACAAGTCATGGATTCTGCGGTTAAACCGCAGAATGACAATAAATTACAGTACAAAGGTATAAGCCGCTTTGCGACACTTAAAAGTCTTATAGGCCCTGGACAGGACGATCATCCTTATCAAGTACCGACATCCGGTGATTTATCTTGATCCCCCCGATTGCTTCCGGAAATACCGGGCGATACTTCAGCGCATAGTAAGGGGATTTGCGTAATGCCCATAACTACCTGAGGCAAGTGGATTCCTGCCTGTTCGATAAGCCGTTCGACAAGCTCACGGTCCTGAGCAAAGTCGAAGGTCTCACGGTCCTGAGCGCAGTCGAAATGCTCCGCGGGAATGACAGAAAAAGGCATTTTTTGTCTGTTTACAAAGCCATCAATATTGATCTTCTGGCCTATCTCCACTTATGAAATCAGCTTATAAATTCTATCTTCCAGAGACTATGGCCGGGTTGATATCTTTTCACGTAATTTCCCGGTTGCTTCTAAATCAACCTTAAACGTCTGAGGGTCTATCTGAACACCGTAATATGCTCTCGCGCACTCTGCCGAAACATAACCGTTTATAACATCCATCCGGACCTTTTCAATCTCCCTGTCGAACGGATTCCCATACCCGCCTCCGCCGCCTGCGGTGACAATTACTTCGTCTCCCTTGTCCAGAGGTATTCCTGAACTCTTCAATACCTCAAATTCACCTTTCTTTTTTGATTTTACCAAGGCAAAATTCCGGAGCCCGTTCAAGCCGCCGTCAAAACCCCAGTGTGGAGATTTACCCTTCTCAATAAAGCTGTAAAAAAATGCCGGTTCGAGAAGCCGGATACAAATCCTTGAACCTACCCCGCCCCTCTGCCTCCCTGCGCCGCCGCTATCCCGGATAAATTCCACCTTTTCGACAAAAAGGGGAAAGGTCGATTCAAGGATCTCGGTGGGAATATTTTTACTTGTACCTGCAGCCGTGTATATGACATAACCATCGCCATCCGAATAGGTGTCTGCGCCCTGACCGATAATTGATGGCGTTATCGTGCCCCAGTAATCACCTGTTTCACGATACTTTCCGAAAAATCCGTTCCCGACCACGTCTCCGCCCGAACATGCGGGGATCCTTTCAGGAAGGACCTTATACATCGCTTTGTTCACGAGTTCCAGGATAGTTTGAGCGACGTTTCCGCATAGATATGAGGGTACACCAGGATTGGCGTTATAAACGCAACCCTGAGGGGCGATGACATGGACCGGCCTGTTGAATCCCTCATTGGAAGGGAGCTTCGGGCTTGTCAAGGCCTTCACGGCCGACCGTGCGGCTGAGAGCGTGGTCACCCATAATCCGTTATCCGGGCCCTCCTGCTCCGGGTCGGAGCCGGTAAGATCAATTGTGATATCGCTTCCCTTAACTGTCACAGTTACCTTCAGGTTAACAGGTTTATCAAGATCGATTCCGTTATTATCCATAAAATCTTCGGCGGTCCAGGAACCATCAGGTATCTTTTCAATAGCAACCCTGGTGACACGTTCGCTATAATCATACATCTCACTGATTATGGTCTCTACTGTTTCCATCCCGTATTTTGTCAATAATTGCACAACCTGTGTCTCAGCAAAGTGACATCCGGCGATTTGAGCCTGCATGTCGCCCCAGACCAGTTCCGGAGCCCTTGAATTCCATTTAATGATGTCCCATACATCCTTCTGAAGTTCGCCTTTTCTGTACAGTTTTATCGGAGGTATCCGGAGCCCTTCTTCAAAAATATTTTTCGCGTCGGTCGGGTATGTGTCCTTTGCCCCAACATCAATCCAGTGTGCCTTGGTAGCGGCATATCCGAAAAGGTTACCATTGAAGAAAATGGGCATGAACACTACCGCGTCCGATGCGTGTGAACCGGTGATATCCGGTACTGTTGAAACAATAACATCTCCTTCCTCGATATTTTCCTTGTCGATAATATCCAGACAGTTTTTTACTGCCGGGCCCAGACTTCCCAGAAAAAGAAGGATGCCTACCGAGGATTGCGCGATCACACCGCCACTTGAATCAAGAATGGCAAAAGAGCAATCCATTATCTCATACATAAAGGTAGTGACGCCTGTCCTGAAACCCGTCTCCTGCATGCCGTTTGCTATGGATATCAACTTGTTTCTGATAACAGCAAAGGTTATCGGATCAACCTTGTTCATTTATTTTCCTCCTGCTCGAATGACCAAATTACCAAGCTTGTCGACATTTAATGTCTGACCAGGAAGAACAATCGTAGTGTGAAACGGTTCCTCTACGATGGCAGGGCCATCTATAATATTTCCCCAGAGAAGGCCGGATCTTTCATAAACTTTTCCTTCAACAAATTTATCTTCGAAATAGACATTTCTTTTGTCCTTCATGGCCGTCTCGGGAATCTTTTCCCCATATTGGATCTCAGGGGAGGGTATCTCTTTTATTTTACCGGTAGCTTTTAACCTTGTATTGATGGTCCTTAACGGGGCATCGATAAGATGACTGTATCTGATCTTGTAAAGGGCCTTAAAAGACTCGCTGATTTTTTCCTTGACCTTATCGCTTTTTCTTAAATCATCGCCGGGCAATATTGTTTCGATATAATAACGCTGACCCTCATAGCAAATATCCATAGATCGTGTGAATTCAACATCCTTCTCCGGTATACCTTCTTTAACAAGAGTCCTGAGAGCAATATCCTCCATCTTTCTGTAGATATCTTCAACCTCATTAAGATCAAGTCTGTTGAATGCACTGATATATGCTCTCGTATATGTATGCACCAGATTCATGGCTAGTATTCCACGCGCTGAAAATACTCCCGGCGCGGGAGGGATGATGATGCGCGAGATGGACATATCTTCCGCCAGACCGGCTGAAAATATACCGCCTGCGCCGCCATATGATATCAGAGAAAAATCACGCGGATCAAAACCCTGTCCAACCAGGATTTCCATGGTCGCTGTGGTCATGTTGTTTCTCGCAACGGAAAGGATCCCAGAAGCTGTTTCGTGCAGATCCAGCCCTATTTTTTTTGCGACATCGCCTACGCCCTTCCTTGCCAGATCCATGTTCAATCTGATTTGTCCGCCCAGAAAATAACCGGGATCTATCAGGCCGTTCACCAATGCCGCGTCGGTCACCGTGGGTTTTGTGCCCCCCGTCTCATATGCCATGGGACCGGGATTGGCGCCGGCGCTTTCCGGCCCAACAGTCAATAATCCAGCCTCATCAACATCCGCGATGCTCCCTCCGCCCGCTCCAATAGGGCGAATATCCATTCCGGCCATGAGCACGGGATAGCCCATTATTTCCGTCTGATGTTTCTCAATGTTCACCCCATCTTTTATCACCGACACATCAAAACTGGTGCCGCCGACATCAATAGTCAGCAGGTCCCTGATCCCGCAAAGCCCGGCCAGATAAGCCGCTCCGGCAGCCCCGCCTATCGGTCCCGAAGCAAGGGTCTGAATGGCTTTTTCCTCCACCGAATCCACGCCAAGTACTCCGCTTGGGCCCAATACCAGTGTCTGAGCCTTAAATCCCAATCCTTCAAGATTTTCTCTAAGCCGCTTGAGATAACTTACCACGGCTCTCTCAATATACGCATTAATAACCGTCGTGCTAACCCTTTCATATTCCCTTATTTCCCTCGCCACCTGATGACTGAGGGCGAACGTGGCTCCGGGCCATACTTCATTTATGATTTCTCCGAGTTTACACTCATTTTCAGGATTCGCATAGGAATGCAGGAGGCATACTGCTATGGCCTCTATGCCATGTTCCCTGAGCCTGTTTATCACATCCCTAGCTTCATCTTCATCGAGTTTCCTTATCACCTCACCCAGATGACTGGTTCGTTCATTCACTCCCATTCGAAGGTATCTGGGAACCAGAGGCTTCGGTTTCTTCCACATATAATCATATAATTCCTCTTTGTTGCCCCTGCCCATTTCCAGCACGTCAGTAAAACCCTTTGTGCTTATGAGGCCTATCTTTGCTCCCTTCTTCTGCACTATGGTATTGATGCCCACTGTTGTCCCATGGATAAAGAGGTCTACTTCTGACATATCCGCGTTGATCTTTTTTATGGCATCCACGACAGCCTGACCTATATCCCAGGGAGTGCTTTGAACTTTATCGACAAGGATCTCCATGGAACTCTCATCTATATAAACGATATCCGTAAAGGTTCCGCCAATATCAACGGCTATTCTCTTCACTGTTTCTATCCTTTCTCTTTTTAAAAAAGATTAAGGTATAACCGTTTAAAAAATACCGGGGCATTTTTCAGAAATCATGGCCGTCAGAAACTATGGCATGCATTGAATTTCTGGAAATGCCCCGGTATGGCAAAGCACGATACTGCCTATTTGTAATCCATGAATTCAAACTCCACTTTACCATTGACGATCCTGGAAAAGGGAATAGGGGAAATGCCTACATGGTTGACCCCGAAGATTTCCTTTCCTACCCACTCTCCCTCGCCCCATAGCGTATTGACGGATTTCATCCTGTTTTCTATGGTATCCACAACTTCGTCGGTGTCCAGGCTCTGCGCCGTCTCAATGCACTGCTTTAAAACATACATCGATTCCAGCGGTAAAACGCTGTCCATGGTAAAAGGGTTTTTAGTCACCTGTCCAACAAGAGTCCTGAGTTCTTTCACTAGAGGCGGCATCTTCTCACTAAACACATCGGGAGCACCACCGGTAAAGATATCATACGCATAATCCTTATTTATTATTCCGTTTACAAGATTTACATCGCCGAAGGGAGAGGCGCACATTATAGGTCCCTTGAACCCCAGTTCACGCGATTGATTAATGATACCCGCTGTCCATGGAACGATTGAAATAACAAGGCTGATGACATCGGGCTTCTTTTCAAAAGCCTTGGTCAGTATGGGATAATAATCCTCGGTTCCCATCTTATAACGTTCCTCAAAAACGAGTTCCAGCCCGCGTTTTTGTAATTCTTTCACATTTAATTCGTGAGGGACCCTCATCCCGGGGTCGTCCTGTAATATAATGGCTATTCTCTTCGCGTTAGGATAATTCTTCTGCAGAAATTCATGAGTGGGTGATATGCTATGAAGCGTACAGCTGGAATAAAAGGAGTAGCGTGTCTGGGCATTAAGTTCTTCCGGACCCGATCCCAGGGCCTTCATGCGCAAAATTTTTGCCTCCTCGGTGATTGACGCGATTGCCATGTTACTGGGCATAAACATGGGAGGAGTCAGGTATTTAACGCCTTGCTGCAACAGCTTGTTCGTGGCAGAAATAGCGCCAGGGGGCGAGGATTGATCATCCTCTACTATCACCTCAACATCATATTTATCACCCTTCACCGTGATTCCGCCCATTTCGTTAATCAATGTTTCCGAAGGCTTTGCAGCGTCATAAAGGGGTTTAAAAGCTGGCGCCATCATGCCTGTTACCGATGTGATAAGACCGATTTTCAAAGTCTTGGCCTCAGCCGTGTCGCTCATCACGGATGGCCCGGCAAAAGATAAAACAAAAAAAAGCGACAACAAACATGATACAATACCAAATGAACATTTTCTTCTCATTTTTTCGCTCCTCCAAAAAGTTGAAATTTATTTATAATTCATTAATTCATACTCCACCTTGCCGTTCATGATCCTGGAAAACGGAATGGGCATCCTGACCACATGCTTGATCCCGTAGAGGTCTTCACCTCCCCATTCGCCCGTCCCCCATATTGTATCCACACTGGTCATCTTATTTTCAACGGCATCCACAAACATATCCGTATCAAGGCTCTGGGCCGCCTCAATACATTGTTTTATTATATATGCTCCATCCAGTGGCCAGAGACTGTCCAGTACGTATGGATTGGTGCTTGACTGTTCCACCAATTTCCTGTGTTCCCTTACCATGGGAAGCATCTTATCACTCAAAGTATCTGGGCCACCCGCGAAGATATCATAGGCGTAATCCTTGTTGATGATGCCGTTTATAAGGTTTACATCGCCCATGGGTGATCCGCAGAATATGGGCCCCTTAAAACCAAGCTCACGCGATTGGTTGATTATCCCGGAAGCCCAGGGCACGATTGACAGAAGAATAACGATTGCGTCCGGCTTCTCCTGAAGGGCCTTGGTCAGCAATGGATAATAATCTTCCGTTCCCATCTTGAAGGAATCCTCAAATACCAGTTCCAGCCCGCGTTCCTTTATCTCTTTTCTGCTTAAGTCACGCGAGAAAACAGCGCCGGGATCTTCAGGCATTACATGCGCTATCCTTTTAGCGCCGGGATAATTCTTTTGGAAAAAATCATAGACAGGCTTCCAGTGATACAGGCTGGAGCTGCTGAAAAAGGAATATCGCAACTCCGGTTTAATCTCATCCAAGCTCATTCCCAGGGTCTTCATGCGGATGACTTTTGTTTCCTCGCACATTTGTGATATCGCCATATTGCTTGGTATAAACATGGGAGGAATGATGTATTTAATTTTCTGCTGCAAGAGCCTGTTGGCGGCCGCTACCGCGCCCGGAGGAGACGACTGATCATCCTCCGTGATCATTTCAATATCGTACCGATTTCCCTTGACTGTAATTCCACCCATCCTGTTTAATAAGATCTCAGCGGGCTTGGCGGCTTCATAGATGGGCTTGAAGCCCGGGGACATGGGGCCGGTAATTGATGTAATAACGCCTATTTTCAAGGTCTCTGCCGAGGCATCCGCTAGAAAAAGATCGATAAAAGGGATTAATAAAAATAACGACAAACCAAACGAAAACGTCATTGAAATTATTTTCCTCATCTTCCTGCCCTCCTGTGATAAAGTTGTTATGATAAAAGGCTGACTGGAAAAATCCTTGCAAGAAAGCGCGGAGGCGCTTCAGACAAAAACCCCTTCATCCCAGTCGTCATCCTGTATCCCATCTTGTTTCCTGACAGGCTGATGCAAAAATTATATTTCAGATCACGGTCTTATTCTTTAACTCCGCCTGCAGTCTGCTGGTCCTGAGTTATTTTCACCTTTCGGGAGCGGTTACATCAACCGTATTGTTTTAAAAATCGTTTCATGAGCCTATTTGATTAAGCCCGGCAGACGCCAAGGAACAATATGCAAAAACATCACGTCCTGAACACTCACGGCCCTCTGGGCCACCACGATTTATGAAAATACCAACCTATGGTCTCAGGGCCGTGGCCTGGGGAGCTCTTTTTACGGCGAAGACCCGGGTAGCAAATGAATAGTGTAAGGTGCATGCCAGGCGGGCGGATACCTTCTCCGGTCGTTCCATCTTGATCCCTCATGATAACGACTGAGATGGCCCGCCGCCCGCCTCGTAAGGCGTTACGCGTCAAACTTGCCAGGAACGAGTTCGCTCGTAAAAAGGGCGCCCCAGGCCATGGTCTTTAGACATAATATTGCATGATATACCGACATTCTCAGCATTTATTTTCGTAATAAATTTCCCTTACTCTTATCATCCTAAAAATGCCCTGCGAACAGAATCATCCGCCATGAGATGTTTGATATCACCTTCCAATACGACCTTGCCGACTTCAATCACATAACATTTCTGCGAAACTTTGGTCACAAGTCCGGCGTTCTGTTCCACCAGTAATACGGTTATTCCACTCCGGTTTATATCCTGTATTGTGTCGGACAGCGCGTCGATGACAATAGGAGCCAGACCCAATGACGGCTCATCCATCATCAGTAATTTAGGTTTTGCCATCAGCGCACGCCCAATTGCCAGCATCTGCTGCTCCCCGCCACTCAGACTTCCGGCTTTCTGCTTTTGTCTCTCCCTGAGCCTTGGAAAAAGCGTGAAGACCTTTTCCAGATCTTTCGGCACGCCTTCGGTGTCCTTTCTTAAGTAGGCACCCAGATTGATATTCTCCTCCACGGTCATATAAGGGAAAAGCCTTCTCCCTTCAGGGACATGGGCGATTCCAAGACTTACGATCTTGACCACAGACATGCCGCTTATCTTTGCTCCGGAGAATTCGATAGATCCGCTCTTCAAAGGGATGAGACCGGAAATACTTTTCAGGATGGTGCTCTTGCCCGCGCCGTTTGCCCCTATCACACTGACCACACTGCCTTTTTCCTGCAGAATGTGAATGTTTTCTACAGCCTTGGCCTGTCCATAGTACACTGTAACATCTTCGAGTTTAAGTAACATGACTACCCGATCCCAGATAAGCTTGGATTACTTTCTCATCCTCTTTTATCACTTCCGGACTGCCTTCCGCAATTTTTCGCCCGAAATTCAAAACCAAAATCTTTTTACACAGGCTCATGGCAGCCCTCATATTGTGCTCAATCAATAAAATGGTAGTGTCCCTCTGCCATAATTTATTGATTAGCTCCACGGTTTCAGATACTTCCCCCGCATTCATCCCACCCAGGGGTTCATCAAGTAATAAAAGCTTGGGCTCAGCAGCAAGGGCTATTGCAATACCGAGGATCCTCTTATGCCCGTGGGCCAGATTCTGTGCAGTGACATTGGAGAACTGTTCCATTCCAACCAGCTGCAGGATAGCCCTGGATTTTTCTAGAATCTTCTCATCACTGTACTTGCTGGCCGGTGTATGCAGGAAGGTTTTCCAAAGGCCAGTTTCAGCTCTTAGATGGCTGGCCAAAATCACATTCTGGAGGACCGTAAATTCTGGAAAAATATTCGTTGCCTGAAAAGTTCGGGCTATCCCCCTGGCAGCTATATAGTGGGGGCTCTTGGCCGTAATATTGTCTCCTTCCATCAGAATCTCACCCAATGTCGGTTTGAGATAGCCTGTGATAAGATTAAATACTGTTGTCTTCCCTGCCCCATTGGGACCAATCAATCCCATGATATCTCCCTGATTGATATCGACATCAAGACTGCTTACTGCGGCTAATCCACCGAATGTTTTTCCTAATCCCTTTATTTTAAGCATGTTCATCCTTTTTATTAAGAAATCTGTCGCAAATAGTCTTAATGCGTTTCGGTAATCCGACCAAACCTTCAGGCATAAAAAAGAGGACAAACATCAGGGCTCCGGCAAAAAAATACGGCTGGAATTCCTTGAGCGGGCGCAGTACTTCCGGAAGGATTGTAAAAATGAACGCGCCGATAATAGGGCCGATAAAGCTCTTCATCCCTCCGACCACCAGATAGATAATTACGTATATCGTAAAAAGAAACCCGAATGTGGTGGGATTAATAGTCGAGATATAATGCGCATAAAAACCGCCCGCTACACCGGGGAAAAAGCAGGCGATCGTGAACGCGAGCACCTTGTATCCCGTACAGTTTATTCCGATACTTTCGGCCAGTGAATCGGACTGCCGAATCCCATTAAGTGTCATGCCGATGCGGGAATGCTCAATCGCATACAGGACAAGCAGGGTTAAAAGCATAATTAAACAAATAAGATAATAGAAACTTACCTTTGAAGAAAAGGTTAAATTCAATACACCGGGGATGATAATAGGGTCGGGCCTGGGAATATTGTATATTCCGCTGCTCCCGCCAGTCAGACTCCGCCATTGTTCAGCCAGAAGGGCAAGCATTTCAGAAAGGAAGACTGTCACGATCGCAAAATATATACCCTTTAATCTGGAAAACGGGAATCCCGCAAGACACGCAAGAACGGCCGACATTACGCCAGCAAGTAATAGCGCCAACCATGTTGAAAACCCGAGCTTTATAACAAGCAGGGTGGATGTGTAAGCCCCCAGAGTCATCATCCCACCCGTAGCAAGAGACATTAAGCCTGTTAGAGTTATAAGACGCAGACTGGTGGACAAAATAATATTTATCACGGTCAGAATGAGTATATGTGTGACATAAGGCCCTTTTAAGAAAAGGGGAAGCAGAAACATCAGGATAATTATGATAAGATAAACAATTAAGGAGATTTTTTTCCCTCTATTCATGTCCGGCGATCCCCTGAGGCCTGAAAATCAATATTAATATTATCGCGGCGAAACCTATCAGACCGGCAATATGGGATGTGGTATAAACGGGGACTATACCATCAATCAGACCTATTATCAGTCCTCCGATAACAGCGCCGGGGATACTTCCCAGGCCCCCCAATACTATTACGGCTATTCCTTTCATCAAAGCAAATGTTCCCATAGTGGGACTCATACTGAAAAGGGCTCCCACCAGGGCCCCGGCTATGGCGGCTAGACCGCAACCAAGGAACATGGCTATGGCCGATAAACGATCAATATCTATTCCCTGCAAAGCGGCGCCATCCCTCTCCTGGGAAACAGCCAGCATGGCCTGACCTGTTTTAGTCTTTTTGATGAATAAGAACAGCCCCACCAGAAGCACTAGACCCGTCAGTACTATGAAAAGCCTTTCCCAGGATATTGCCGTGCCGAAAACCCTGAGGACGCCTTTTATCGGACTGTTGTATGACCTCGGATCGCCGCCCGCGATAGATAATATAACATTCTGAAAAACAAGTATAAGTCCTATTGAAATAATCACTGCACGATCGAAATCCGCTCTAAAGGGACGAAAAAAGATGCGTTCGACTATTATACCGATGCATCCGACAAATATTGTCGCTATCAGCAACGCGAGAAAAAAGTTCATTCCGAGGCTTACCACCATATAATAGACGCAATAGGCACCTATCATATAGATCTCGCCGTGTGACATCTGGACAATACCCATAATGCTCATTACAAGGGTCATCCCTAGTGCCACTAATATATATATCCCGCTCGAAGCCAATCCGTTTACAATGCTTTGCAATAAAGCTGCTGTACTCAATCTACCTTCCTCCGAACCTGATTAAATCTGGGCGGCTCCACATCATCTTTTCTGACAGACGCTATTATTTAAGGGACGTAATCAGCCCATTGATTCAGTGGCGAAATTAAAAGGATGATTACATTTCAAATTATATTTACTTATCGTTAAGTCAAGTAAGAGTATCTAAAGATTTTTTAAAAAACTGTCAAGAAAAAACTCCTGATTTAGGATTTTAAGGTTGTTTTCCCGAATGAATATTATTCATCATTTTGAATATTCTGCCGCTATCGTGGCATGTATTAACAGGATTGGTTTATCGACCCTCTTAAAATTCAAAGGACAATGCACAAATCCTTTGGGGAGATAGACGGTTGTCGGACTGGTTATCACAATCTTTTCCTGGTCCTCCCCGAGATACATTTCAATCTCACCTCCAAGATCATGCAGGCCATTCTTATCTAATCCAATGAAGGTAACATACATATCAAAATCATGCGAATGCGCATAATCCTCCATCAGCACCGGTTCTGTTACCGGTCGCACAATCAAAGAAAAATTGGAATCGAAATCTTTACCGCCATCAAATCTGATCCTTTCCGACATCTTTGATCCATCCCCTGGTTCAGGCCTTGTCACAACAGAATGCTTCACCACATATTTACTGTATTTAAATTCGGTCATTTTTATCCATCTCCCTTTTATTTCTTTTTAATATACTTAACGGCATTCTTTCCTGCGATCCTTCCTGAGTTGATGGCAAAGCTTGCGCAGGTGCCGGAACAGACATTCATGCCGTAACTGTCTCCCCATAGACCGCCCGCATCAAAACCTGCGGCATAGAGACCCGGTATAACCCTACTTTTCTTATCGACTACCTCTGTACTCTCATTAATCTTTATCCCTCCGATAGTCCCTAGAAAAACATTGCGGGCCTTTACAGCGTAAAACTTGGGCCCGGTGAGAGGATGAAGATACCTGGGATTTTTCGCAAAAAGAGCATCATGCCTTTTGCGGCAGAACTCGTTATAGACTTCAACTTCTTTTTTCAGGACATCAGGGTCAACGCCCATTTTTTCGGCCAGATCATCCAGGGAATCCGCTACCATCACTTCCTTGCTTCCCTTTTCGAGCCCTGCTTCAAGTTCTTTAAAAAAATTCACGGGCTTGCTCCCTACCGGATTCTCATATGCGACATTTTTATCTATTCCCCTGTCCATTATCCTCTGGATTATTGAATCATCAAAGAGACTGTATGTGAAACCTTCCCTGTATCTGGCATTCGCGTTACCGACCGAAGTATCAGTAAACCCGATCGCTTCATCGCAAAATCGCCGGCCCTGCGGATCTACCCACAGGTCCGGTTGAAGCGCCACACACTCGATCTGGTTTTTCGGGAGATGATTGGCGCTCAGCGGTCCAACCCTGTATACCTCCAGGACGCCCATGCCTTCCTCGTCAGCGCCCACTTCCCATGCCATTCGGATGCCGTCGCCCATCTTATCAACATTGCCTATGGGTATCATGTTGACATCCAGATCAAATCCGGCATATTTCTTGATCCATTGTTTATTATTAGCGTATCCTCCGCTCCCTATAACCACGACTTTTGCCTTGATGCTTATCTCCTCCCCTTCTTCCTCCGCGATAACTCCGGTGATAGCCTTGCCCTCCCTCAATATTTTGACTACCGGCGTTCCGGACTTCAGGACGGCACCCTTTTCTTTTGCCCTTTCAACCAGAGCCTTTACCACGGCGGCACCGCCCCCCCTGACCCTGTGATAACCGCGGGGTGCGTTAGGTATGTTTATAGTGACCTCCAAAAACTCCACTCCTCTCTCCCTCAGCCAGTCAACGGTTTCGGCGGTTTGATCCACGTAAGCCCTTACCAGCCGAGCATTGGCTTTCCAGTGGCCATATTCCATGATGTTTTTGAAGGCCTGGTCGCGTGTATAATCGATATACCGCTCCCTCTGCATATCGCTCTCAACAGCGAATATGCCCTCAAAAAAGTTGGAAGTTCCCCCGAAAGAGCGTTGCTTCTCAAAAACCATTACTTTAAGCCCCTCATCTGCCGCGGTTACCGCGGCAGACAGGCCGGAAACGCCTGAACCGATAACCACGATATCCGTTTCTCTGCTCACCCCATTCATCTTTCACCTCCGTCTTGATATTTAATAATTTCCCCAGAACTTGACAGGCTTGATGGTCAGTCTAAGGTCGCACTGCAGACAGCGATTCGACTCATAGTTAGCGATATGTTCATCCATATCGCTTAACACGTTGCAAAAACCCCGGATCCTTTCTTCTGGCGGCGGACAGGGACCTTCACATCGTTCCATCACTGAAAACCCGTTTCCGGGCCCCAGGTATTTATTTATCTCCTGAACCGGCGCCAGTTTTTCATCAATATCGCCCCGGCCATCGAGAAAGCGGTCAAGGGCTATTGCGGCCTCCCTGCCTGAAGCAACTGCTTTAACAACCGATGTTGTTCCATGAACCGCGTCTCCGGCCGCAAAAACCCCTTCCCTGCTTGTTTCGAAAGTGTATGTGTCCAGTTCAATCAGATTTTTTTCATTTATTTCGATGTCAAACTCCCTTGGGATTTCCGGCCTCTGGCCGACGGCGAATATGATCGAATCCGCCTCAAGGACGGACTCGGAATTTTCAACAACCTCAAGATGTACCTCGTTATCATCGTCGACGCTGAAAGACTCCACATCAAGAATCTCCACGCCGGTAATTTTATTATTATCGGTTAATATGCGTGAAAAACTTTTCGAAGGATGGATTGAGATGCCTTCTTCCTCACCTTGTTTGATCTCATCACGAGCCGCCGGCATTTCCGTTTTACTTTCAATACACGCAAGTTGAACCGTTTCAGCGCCTAACCTCAAGGCGATGCGGGCGCAGTCAAACGCCACATTGCCGCCTCCAAGCACTAGGACTTTTTTGCCAACCTTGACCTTTCTCCCGATATTTATCTCTCTTAGAAAATCCACACCCATCAGGACATCCTCTCTGTCCGCCCCCGGAATGGGTAATCTAACCCCTTTATGTGTTCCGATAGCGACGAGCACGGCGTTGTAGCCCCGGTCAAAAAGATTATCTATCGATTCAACCTTTACGCCTGTATCTATCCGGACGCCTGCATTGACTATATCCTCTATCTCGCTATCCAGCACTTCTCTTGGAAGACGATACTCGGGTATTCCATATCGCAGCATTCCTCCCGGCAGAGGCAACGAATCAATAACATTCACTGAATGCCCCTGCTTTGAAAGATAATAGGCCGCCGTGAGGCCCGCCGGACCAGCCCCGATAACCGCAACTTTTTTATCAGTTGACGGCTTTTTATCTGACCTTTTTTCCCATTCCCTTTCCTTGTCATGCTCAGCGGCAAAACGTTTGAGGTCTCTGATTGAAACTGCCCGGTTTATTTCACCCCTGCGGCATACTTCTTCACAGGGATGGTTGCAGACATAACCCAGCACCTTCGGAAATGGAACCTTCTCCCGTATAACCGCTGTCGCAGCTGAATAATTCTTTTCACGAATAAAGCGAATATACTTGGGCACATCAATCTCTGCAGGGCAGGTGTATTTACAGGGGATTAAAGCCTCTCTCCGTTTTTTTCCTTTTATAAGCTCCTCCCTGTCCATTATTGCTCCGGTCGGGCATACTTCAGCGCATGCGCCGCAGAATCTGCAGCCCGCATCTCCCAGAGGCAGATCCGATGGAGTTCCTATGTATGTCTCCTTTTCCTTCTTTTGATAGAAAAGGACTCCCACGCCGCGAAGTTCATGACATGCCCTTACACAACGGCCGCACAGTATGCACTTGTTGGGATCATGGACGAAAAGAGGGCTGTCCGTCTTGAGGGGCAACAGTTTTGATCTCCTTCTCACGCTCAAATGATCACTCACCAGAAGCTGTTTTACAGACTGGAGTTCACAATTGAGATATTTGATGCAGGTGCCGCAATCAGGGGGATGCGCTGCAAGCATAAGCTCCATCGCTAAACGCCGCATATGTTCTATCTTTTCGCCCTTGGTCTTTACAATCATCCCGTTTGACACCTGTGTAGTGCAGGATGTGGGAAGCCCTTCCATACCTTCTATGTCCACAATGCACAGCCTGCATGCTCCTATGGCTGAAAGATCCTCGTGATAGCAAAGATGTGGTATATATATCCCCGCATCCAATGAAGCCTCTAACACATTTTTCCCTTCCGTAGTTTCGACATCACGCCCGTCTATGTTCAGTTTAATGGTTCCCAATATCATCTCCACCTTAGATAAGATTATTCAGGTTCCTGTTACTGTCAGTCATTTTTACCGAGAGGACATTTCTTTTCTTTTATATGAAAATCATATTCGTCGCGGAAAAGAGTGATACTGCTCAGGACGGGGTTAGGGGCGGTACGTCCCAGAGCGCATATGCAACCTGTCTTCATTGCATCCCCTATTTCTAACAGAAGATTCAGGTCTTCCGGTTTTCCTTCTTTTCCTGAAATATCAGTCAGGATATCATACATCTGATGTGTCCCCTCGCGGCAGAACACGCATTTCCCGCAGGATTGGCTCTGCAGGTATGATATGACATCCCTGGATCTTTCAACCATGCATGTATCATTATCAATGACCTGGAGGGTTCCTGAACCAATTATTGAGCCCTTTTCCTTCATAACCCGGTAGTCAAGCGGGGTATCCAGAGAATTCGGGCTGAAATATTCTCCCGTTGGACCGCCGAACTGTACCGCTTTTATTTCCTTGCCATCCGGAGTCCCTCCGCCGATTTCCTCGATGATTTCAATAAGTCTTGTTCCAAAATCTACCTCAACCGTATATTTATGAACTATATCTCCGGTAAGATTAACAACCTTAGTCCCCCTGCTGTGCGCCAAACCGAATCCGGAAAACCATTCCGCGCCATTCTGAAAAATTGCCGATATATTCGCACAGGTTTCAGAATTATTCACCAGCACCGGCTTTTCCCCCAGTCCCTTCTCCGCCGGATAGGGCGGGCGGATGTAAGGCATGGGTTGTCTTCCTTCAATCAAGCGAAGGATTGCGGTTTCTTCACCCGAGACAAGATAGTCCGGAATCTCAATCACCTCGATTCGGCAGCAGAACGGAGACCCCATAATTTTCTCCCCTTCCAGGCTGCATAACCTCATCTGATTTATTGCGCTGCGCACACTCTTAAAAGCCTGTTCATACCGTTTATTAATGCAAACCATACAGCAGTCAGCGCCTACGGCATAAGCCCCGATAAGCATTCCTTCCAAAACGGAATGAGGGTCACCGTCGAGAAGCAGTCTTGAAGTTACTGAATCAGGGTCTGCATCAATCGCATTACAGATCATTACTTTTTCTTTTCCCTCAGCTTCGTGACAGATTTGCCATTTGTCAGCCGTCACATAACCGGATCCGCCTCTTCCCCTTAGGCCGGATCCTTTCAATTCTTCAATTGTTGCCTCCTGACCCATCTCCATGGCCTTTGCGAGACCGGAATACCCGTTCCCCTTTAATAAATAATGATTTATATTACCCGGGTCCAGCATCCCGCAATTCCGCAATGCTATCCTGCTTTCCAATTGGAAAAGTTGAACTCCGGATAGGGGCGAAAATACCCCACCGGATCCCTGCTTGCATTCGATAAGAACTTCGCGGATAAAATCCGGAATACTATCGGTGGAAAGGTTACCGTAAAGTATTGGAGGTTCACCTGATTTTTCGATGACCAGAATAGGTTCGAGATCATAATATCCAAAAGAGCCTGACCTGAATACCTTTGCGTGAATGTGGTTTTTTTCTATCTCCCTTTGCGCACTATTGAAGATATCGTTTTTTATTGAATCGTTTCTTGATGAAGCGATGTATATCCCTATACAATCCGCGTCTCTCAAATACCCGCATTCGGATTGAGCCTTTGATAATATCTGTTTATAATTCATCAATTCTCCATTTCCGCCGCGATAAGCCTCTCAATTGAAGGCCTCCAAATATTTTAAGACATTTTTACCGGCTATCCGTCCTGAATTGATCGCAAACGCTGAGGACGCACCGGAGCAATGCATAATCGGATAACTGTCACCCCACGCTCCCCCGGCGTCGAATCCACCCGCATACAGCCCGGGGATGATGTTTCCTTTTTTGTCAACCACCTCCATCCTTTCGTTTATCTTAATCCCCCCCTTGGTGCCGAGAAAGACGGTTCGGGCCTTTATGGCGTAATAAACGGGCCCCGCGAGCGGCCTGAGAAATCTCGGATCCTTGGCAAACATATCATCATATCCTTTCGCGCAGTATCCATTGTATTTCTCGACAGTAGCCTTTAGGACAGCCGGATTAACCTTCATCATTTCTGCCAGATTCGCCAGTGACTGGGCGGCAAATACATCGGCGCTTCCTCTTTCGAGAGCGACCTTTATGTCTCTGTCAAAATTTACCGGTTTTGTGCCGGGCATATAGTCTATGGAAAGGTTGCGAACGATTCCATGGGTGAGCATCCTATTCTTTATGGAATCATCCAGGATTGACCAGGTATATCCCTCCTTGTATCTCGCGTTCACGTTGCCGACCGAGGTGTCATAAAACGCGATTCCTTCATCGCAGAATCTTTCACCCCTGGGATCGACCCATAGATCCGGTTGCAAAGCGGCAATCGCGAGGTGAGATTTATCGGCAAAACCGGGTCCCAAGGGGCCTATTCGGAAAAGTTCCAGTACATCAATCCCTTCCTCCTCTGCCCCCACTTCCCAGGCCATGCGTATGCCGTCACCCATCTTACCGACATTGCCGAATGCCAGCATATTTACATCAAGATCATAACCCGTGTATTTCTTAATCCATTCCCTGTTGTTAGCGTAACCGCCTGTGCCTATGACAACCGTCCTTGCTTTCACCTCCAAGTCTTCCCCATTCTCATCAACTATCACACCGCTGATTCTGTTACCCTCTTTAATGATCCTCTTCACTTCGGTTTCGAGCTTGATGATAACACCATTTTCCTTCGCCTTTGTCGCGAGCGCTTTTACCACAGCCGCCCCCGAACCCCTGATCGTGTGATAGGTACGGGGCGCGTCCGGCATATTAATGATAGCGTCAATAAATTCAACGCCATTCTGCTGCAACCAGTTGATGGTAGAGGCAGACTCGTTCACAAAAGCCCTTATCAGGCGCGCATTGGCTCGCCAGTGACTGTACTCCATAATTGCCCTGAACGCCTCATCCCGGCTGTATGTAATGTACTGCTTCCTCTGGATATCACTTTCAACCGCGAAAGTGCCCTCAAAAAAATTGGAAGTGCCGCCCAAAGAGGGCTGTTTTTCAAAAATTATTACTTTCGCGCCGCCCTCGGCGGCCGTAAGCGCGGCAGACAGTCCTGTTACACCGGAGCCAACAGCGATCATATCAAATTCTTTATCCATGTTATCTCCTGCTGCCATTATTAGCCTCCATAGAGATATTGAACCATCTCAATAACGTATTATTCCCTAATTTATCCGGCTGTCCGTCTGGCCGGGCAAGACAGGCAGCCGGAATGCGATCTCCAGCATCCAGGTCTGATCCAGTCCATTTGATATTGTTTCATCTTAATTGTACGCGTTGCTTTCGTAAGGATAGACCTCATTCATCTCATCAACTATCCTTTGTACTTTCTTGCCGAATTCCCCAAAGCTTTCCAGCTGTTTTTGCTTATAAGGCGCGACCTTTCTTTCCCAGCGATCTCTCTCGTCTTTCGGCAGGATATATACATCACAACCCATATCCCTGGCTTTCGTAATATCCTCCGCCTCCAGACGGTAATCGTTAAGATCACATATCCATTCACCGGCTATGGTTGTTTCCTCCTGCAGTATTTGCTGGATGTCCTTCGGCATCTTCTTCCACACGTCCAGGTTAATTGAGAACCCGTTCCAACCGGCAATGCCGTAAAAAATCGTGACATACTTGCAGACCTCAAACAGGCCAAAATTCCTCGCTCCATGAAGTCCCTGGCAGGCGGCATCGATAACCTTCTTCTGCAAGGATTCATACAGATCAGTCCAAATGATCGTTACCGGAGCTCCGCCCAATTCCTTTATCAAGGCTGCGACCGGCGGGCTGATAGCGCCGGCTAGCAGGCCTTTCCAGTCCTCAAGCTTCTTCACTGGTTTTGTGGAATAAAGATGGATCCCTCCGGGATTATACAGGTTCAGCCCCTTAGCGTTAAATTTCTCCTGTAATATCTCATCATATAAGGGAAGCAAAAATTTAGCGGAAGCTGAAGCCCCCTGCGTAGTTTCAAAGAGAAAAGGAGTTTCTATGATTCCGAGCCTCGGATCAAGAAATGAATAAAGCGCCCAGGGGGCACAGGCCATCTCGACGGCCCCAATACGAACGGCATCAAAGTATTCCGGCAGTTTCGCCAGAGCCCCGCCCGCATGGATCTCCATTACATATTCTCCATTTGCTCGTTTATTGAATCTTTTCGCCATTTCATCATTAAAATAGGTGAGGGGGTAGTCACCGGGAGGAGAAGGAACAACACTTCTCAATAAAACGGGGTTTTTTGCATAAGCATTTTCGGTTACAGTGACTGATAAACCTGCAAACAACAAACATAGGATAATTACGGTGGCTGCTGATATTTGTTTCATTTTATTACCTCCTTTTTATAAAATTGTTAATGTGCATGGGCAATGTCTCAAAGCCCGGTAAGGAAATAAATAATTTGCAAATATTTCCGTTCAACCGTAATATTCTTGCCACTATGAGTCTGTCGGACTTTGTCCGGAAGTCTGCTTGTCTGGTAATTATTTCTTATCACCCGATCATGAGCCTTGGTAGAAAAAGGACTATCTCAGGCAATAAAATGATAATCAGCAAAAAGATCAACAGGGCACCAAGATAGGGTAATACCCCCTTTAAGAGATCAATGCTCGGGATATCGAAAAGGCCCTTTACTAGAAAGAAATTGATTCCCATTGGTGGCGTGATCAGGGACATCTCCATGTTAACCATGAATAAGACCGCAAACCATATCGGATCATAACCCATGGATTTTACAAGGGGCGAAAAGATCGGTATCGTTATCATCATGATAGTCATCCCCTCGATAAAACAACCCAGGATCAGGAGGAGAATCATTATCATGATTATCACCATAATCGGATGCGCCCCTGCTACAGTCACCCAGTCCACCAGTTGCCGGGCCAACGTCTGGCTTCCCACTATATATGAAAAAAAGCCCGCTCCAACGATGATAATAAGAATCTGAGCATTAATCTTGACGGTTTGTATCATGGATTCATAAATGGCCTTCCACCTGACTCCATAAACCGACATCGCAACAATCAAAACAATAAAGGCGCCCACGCCTCCCGCTTCTGTAGCTGTTGCGATACCGAAAAAAATGGATCCCAGGATGGCGAAGAATGTCAATACAACAGGCCATACCCTTTTTATCGATGAAATCCTTTTGGTCCAGCTGACCTCTCCAGCCGGAGGGCCAAGACTGGGATTCCGGGCGCATTTTATGATTGGCACCAGAGACAGCATAATGGCAAGAAGGATACCCGGCAGGATTCCGGCTATGAGAAGGGGCCCGAGGGACAGGTTCATTAATCCGGCGATAATAATAGCCGTCGCGCTTGGCGGGATCAAGGGACCGAGCACGCCGCCGCAGGTCAGGGCACCCATGCTCATTTTCCTGTCGTATTTATAACGCTTCAGTTCGGGCATGGATATAGGCCCTATGGCAAGAATAGTCGGAGCGCTCGCACCAAGGACCGCGGCCATACTTGCCTGACCTATGATAGTTGAAACGATAAGTGCGCCCGGAAGTCGGGACAGCCAGAGCCTTGCCGCCCTGAAAAGATCCTCCCCCATTTTGGTCTGGGATATAAGTGCGCCTATGAATGTAAAAAGAGGCAGGGGAGTCCATGCCGGATTAAATACGGTATGGAATGTCGTCCACCCGAGTTTTTCGAGTGCGATCTCGCCGTACGTAAAAAACCCCACGATCATCGAGCTGAACCCGATAGCGTATGCAATAGGCAAGCCAGTGTTCAGCATAATAATCATAATACCGATACATACCAGTGCTGCTATTAAAGGATCCATGGCAACTCCAAATCAGGCAAGGTTAATCTCAAGCTAAAATGGCAGAGAAGACTGCATTTTTTCTGCCCCTTTACCGCGATCAAAATAGGATATAATCCCGTGTAAGAGATTGCTTAAGATTGCTAATGTCAGCAATCCATAGCAGATAGGAATCATAATCTTGACCGGACCAAGGGGCTCTCCCCAGACCGACAGGCTTGTTTCGCCGATACTGAATGAATACATTGCCACTTCCCAGCCCTTCCATGTAAGAACAAGACCGTAAAAAAGTGCCAGAAAAGGACTTATAAAACTGTAGAGGAATTTGCGAACACCTTCGGGGGCGAACTGGATGAATATCTCTGCCCTTATATGATCATTATCTCTTTCAACCGATGATACGGCGAAAAGGAAACCCCATAATAGGCAGATAGTGCCCAGTTCATAGGAGATTGGCTCGGGCCTGCGAAACAGATAGCGAGCGCCCACACCATAGACCGTGGTAAAGATCATAAAGATGGTGAGACAGCCGGCGATAACGACAAAAATATGGGTTAGCTTCTGAACTATAGAATCTAAGACATATAACGCTTTTCCAAACATCCGTGTATCCTCCTGTTAAGACACAAAACATATCTATTCAGTATTATACTAAGGCCAATTTGACCCCGGAAGATTTAAAAAAGGGTGAAACAGGTAATCTGCTTTATAATTTTAGTTAACCGTTTAGATGTTACAGCAACAGTTGTAAGCCGTATAATTGGCGTATTTGATGTTCTTGACCTCATCGGCATCACCTACGACATACACATCGGGAATCAGCTCGCCTAAGCTGCGGGCCAGGTTTTTATTGCTTTTCATACCAAGGGCATTCACGATATAATCGGCCTCAAGGGTTTGATATTTCCAATCTTTTCCTTCGATTAAAACACCCTTCTTATCGACTGAACGGATGATGTGATCACCGATTAGTTTGATGTTATTTTCTCTTAATTTTTTTAACAGAATATACCTGGTCAGGAAAGACATATCGCCTGCAAAATCTTCCTCCTTTATAACATCGACAATAGTTACCTCACATCCTTCCATTGCAAGAGCAATTGCCGATTCACAGCCACTCAGGCCTCCTCCGCAAACCACAACCTTGCCCGTTGGCTTTTTACGTCCCGAATCAACATCAAGAACATTAAATACATTGTCGTTTTCAATTCCCGGTATGGGAGGACAAGAAGGAGAAGAACCGACAGCAACCACTATAGCATCAGGATTTTCAGCCATGACCAATTCAGGTGTAGCTTCTTTGTCTAAACGTATGTCTGCGCCGCAATCCATGGTGGTGTTGATAAGCCATTCGGTGTACGTCCGCAGATCTTCCTTGTAAGGGATCTTGTTGATATCGTTGAGCTTGCCGCCCAGAATAGCCTTTTTCTCAAAGACCACCACGTCATGCCCTCTTTTAATCAGTGTCTGAGCCGCCTGACACCCGGCAACACCGCCACCGACAACCACCACTTTTTTCTTCTCATCAGCTTTAAATACCCTGGCATAATTTTGGTTTCGCCCAAGCGAAGGATTCACGGCACACTCTACATGGCCGGAAGGAGTCTCCACACAACCCCAGCACCGAAGACATGGCCTGACTTCCTCCGGTTTGCCCCGGTAGGACTTTTTAATCATATCCGGGTCGGCGAGGAGTCCCCTGGCAATCGCCACCATGTCAGCGCCACCTCCGGCAATAATTTCTTGAGCCATATCAACTGTCAGCCCACCCACAACACTCACAGGAATATGGATATCCGGACACTGTTTCACTGCTCTTGCCAGATGTACATTATGTCCCCTTTTCTGGTAGTAAGAGGGCATACTGTAATGGTGATAGTCCGGATCCACAATCAATCCGGATGAAATCGTGACAAGATCAATATATTGCTGGGCCAGCTTCAAAAATTCAATGACATCATCGATCTTCATTCCGCCGGGTATATACTCATCGCCGCTAACCCGCATCTCAACAATAAAATCAGGTCTTACGGCATTACGTACTTCCCGAAGCAGGGTCAGCGGGAACCGGCAGCGGTTTTCAAATGATCCGCCGTATATGTCTGAACGACGATTTGAGTAAGGTGAAAGAAACTGCGAAATCAGATTACCATGGGCACCATGAATGAGCACGCCGTCAAAGGAGCAGTTACAGAGGCGGGATGAGCAATCCGCAAAACTCGCTATAACATTCTCTATATCCTTTTGATCCATTTCTTTGATATAACGGTATCTGCCGGATATAGGCAGGCTGGTTGGCGCAAACCCCCACTCGGCCCTGATGAGTCTCCCATCGACTCCCCTTCCGGCATGGACCAGTTCACATGAGAGCTTCGCTCCATGAATATGTGCGGCTTCAGATAAAAGCCTTAAGTTGGCCATTTTTGAATCATCCGTTACGTCCAGTTCATTTGGGAAATCCGGGGCTGTCACCCAATCGACCGGTGTAGCTCCCAGATGAATGAGAGCAACACCTGTGGCCGCCTGCGCTTCAACAAAATCCACATATCGTTGCGTGGCCTCACCAAGAGAATTGGTAAAGTCACAGACCATGGGTGCAAACTCAATTCTGTTTTTCAGGGTTGTGCCCCCGACCTTAAGCGGCGTGAAAACATGTTCGAAACTATTGAATGACTTCATTTTTCCAAAAATCCTGTTATTTAATCTGGTAAGATTCTGATACGCAGAAACAGCTTCATCTTTTACCGCTCAATCGAAGCAAAGTTCGCCTTCTATTCATTTACCCAGATATTCTAAAACATTTTTCCCTGCAATGACCCCCGAATTGAGAGCGAAGGCTGAGGAAAGGCCGGAAGACGGATTCATGCAATAGCTGTCCCCCCACATCCCGCTCGCGTCCATGCCACCCGCATAAAGCCCTTGAACAACATTTCCCTTTTTATCCACAACTTCCATTTTGTGGTTAATCTTGATCCCGCCCATGGATCCCAGAAAAACAGTCCTGGCCTTAACGGCATAAAACTTCGGGCCTTTGAGG
This sequence comes from Deltaproteobacteria bacterium, assembly GCA_016932235.1. The sequence continues at coordinate 33,204 of JAFGDF010000235.1, forward strand.
GGCCTGAGATATTTAGGATTTTTAGCAAACAGATCATCATGACCTTTTTCACAAAACCTGTTGTATTCTTCAATAGTGGACTTCAGCGTATTCGGGTCCACTTTTATCTTTTCCGCCAGATCCTCTATGGAATCCGCCATAAAGACATCATCGCCGCCGATCTTTAATATGAAGTCAAGATCCTTTGCAAAATTTACGGCGTGGGTCCCCGGGGGCACGTCAAATCCAACCCCGCGCGTGGTTCCATTCCTTATCACATCTTCCTTGATCGTATCATCAAATATGCTGTAAGTATGACCCTCTTTAAATCTCGCGTTGGCATTGCCCACGGACGTATCAAAAAAAGCAATGCCTTCATCACAAAAGCGCTCCCCCTGCGGGTTTATCCAAAGATCCGGCTGTATGGCGACAAATTCAACATGATTCTTCATGGGATATTGCGGTCCGAATGGGGCGATGCGAAGCATTTCAAGGACACCAATTTCTCCCTTCTCAGCGCCGGCTTCCCAGGCCATCCGAATGCCGTCCCCCATTTTATCAACGTTACCGAGAGGGAATATATTGACTCCAAGGTCAAACCCGGCGTATTTTTTTATCCATTCCCTGTTGTTCGCATACCCCCCGCTTGCGATCATAACAGACTTGCACTTTATGTCCGTATCTGTCCCGTTTTCTTCCACGATGACGCCGGATACTGGGCCGCCTTCCCTTAGGACACTTTTTACCGGAACGCCCAATCTGAGGACAACTCCCAGTTCCTTGGCCTTTGTGGCAAGTTGTTTGATCACGGCCTCTCCTTTAACAACATGATAGGTCTGGGGAGCGCCGGGCATATTGATCGTTGCGTCTGTGAATTCAATTCCCAGGCTTTGCAGCCATCTGATACTACCGGCCGACTCATCGACAATCGCCCTTACGAGGCGGGCATCGGCTCTCCAGTGGCTATATTCCATGATGTTTTTAAAAGCCTGATCCCTGGTATAGTCAATATATCTCTCCCTCTGCATATCGCTTTCCACTGCGAATATACCTTCGAAGAAATTGGAACTGCCACCCATTGATTGCTGCTTTTCAAACAGGATAACCTTCAAGCCGCCTTGCGCTGCTATTACCGCTGAAGCTAGGCCTGAGACGCCGGAACCTATTACTGCAAGATCCATCTTTATTTCCTCCGCACTCCCTCTCTTCATTTATAACCTCCTCCTTTCGTCACTAGCATCCTGGCGGACTTTAGCCGACAGGATGCTACAAAGATTTAAAAAAAAACGCTTTTATTTCAAACCAGCCCGGCTTCACAAAAAATCCAGGCCCTATTGTTTCCCATGCATATGACCTGAATCTTGAACCGGGCTTCAGAACAAATCGATTCAATCCGGCTGGATCATTGGCCGGAGCAGGATTCAGGCGTTAACTATCACTTTAGAGTATCCCCTGATCGCTGTATGGAAAGCGTTCATTTACATCCTTTGCGATCTGTCTTATCTTCTGGCCAAGTTCGCCATTCTTGGACATCTCCGCTTCCATGAACGGTTCAAGCTTTTTGGCCCATATGGCCCTTTCTTCGGGGGACAAGTAATAAACGGTCGTTCCTTTTTTCTCGAAGATTTCCAGATCAGCCTTGGGAAGTTCATTGACCAGGACATTGGCCAGCCAATCTGCGCCGGCCTGTGTTTCTTCCACCAGGACCTGCTGAATTTCGGGCGGCATCTTCTTCCACACGTCAAGATTAATGGTATAACCGGCGACAGCAGGGATGCCAAAAAATGCCGTAAAATGCTTGCATATATCGTGCAGACCGAACACCAGACCTCCGTGGCTGCTCTGGGTTGCTCCGTCCACGATCTTCTTCTGCAGTGATTCATATAAATCGGTGAAAACGATAGTGACCGGGGCACCGCCCAAATCCTTAATTAACGTCGCCGTGAAAGGGCTTACAGCACCCACCAGGAGGCCCTTCCAGTCTTCCAGCTTTGTCACGGGTTTCTGGGAAAACAAACCAAGTCCGCCTGAGGTCGTGATGCATATTCCCTTGGCGTTGAATTTTTCCTGGAGGACCTTGTCATACAGGGGCAACATTGGCTTACATGCCGCATGTGTTGACATATTGTTGGTAAAGAGAAAAGGGGTTTCCAGGAGCCCCATCCTTGGATCCAGAAAGGAGAACGTACCCCAGTTTGAAAACGCCATTTCCACCACACCGATTCTGACTGCGTCAAAGTATTCGGGAAGTTTAGCAAGCGCTCCGCCGGCATAAACCTCAATCACATACTCGCCTTTGGCCCTGTCATTAAACCGCTTTGCCATCTCTTGAACCATGTGGGTAATGGGAAAGTCTCCTTCAGGCTGAGGTAACACACACCTGATGAGCACTGGTTTTTTTGCTTCAACCGGTTGTGTTTCCAGAATCAATCCGCAGGCAAAAAGAAAAACTACAAATAAAGTGGAAATTAAGACATGTTTTTTAGCCATAATCTTTCTCCTTCTCTAATAAAGTTTTTTGTCTTGAACAGATAAATTCCCCCTCTTTTGATAAACCGGCTAAAAAAATCTGCTTTATTCCTCAATCCGTAAAAGATCAGGAATAATATATCGTCACCATACTCCTGAAATTGAAGGTCAATAAAAAATAAACAAGATATCTTCAGCAGACTGTCGGATCAAATCCGGCAGTCTGCAAGGTATCACAGATTATACGACTTTTTCTTCATATCCTCCTGAAAGTATCGTCATTAAATAATCAACAAGTTTTTCAGGTTTGATCTGTTTCTTCGGTGAATACCACATCACCAGCCAATTGCATGCCCCCAATATTAAGTAAACGGCTACCTTGGGATCGATATCCTTGAAAATGCCTTCTTTAACACCTTTCTTATATATTCCGATTATTTTATCCGTATAACTTCGCCTGCGATTCCTGATCTCTCTCCTCAGTTTTTCGGGCATTTCCATCTCGTCAAAATAATAGATTTTATGAAGATCAATATCACTGGCCAGATTATGTGTATGCGCTACCAGTATCTTCCTGAACTTTTCCTTTGTAGGGATATCCGCCATCAGGATCTTGTCAAAACGTTCACCAGCTTTATTGAATCCTGTCGCATGCAGTTCAGATAATATATCCATTTTGCTTTTATAATAATAGTATAATGACGGCCGAGACACGCCAAATGATCCAGTCAAATCCCGCAGGGTGGTTCCCCTGTATCCTTTCGAACTAAAAAGGCGTTTCGCTTCTGATAATATGGACTCTCTTGAAAGTTTTTTGGTTTTTTGCTTTCCGGTCATATTCCCAATCTCCCAATTCAGCTGAGCATGTTTTTAACGCTTCCTGTAATACAGAATTATTCAAAAACCCCTTTCTGTAAAAGGTCGATAAATTCCCTGTCAGAAAATCCCAGCAGATTTGTGCAAACATATTCGGTATGCTCCCCCATACAGGGGCTTGGCAAAACGGGCCGCCCAGGCGTTTTTGAAAGTTCAAAACTGGTTCCAAGATGAGTGAACGAGCCGATCTCACCATGTTCTATAGGCCAGAAAATATTTCTTGTTCTCAGCTGAGGGTCGTTATAAAGACCTTCCGCATCTCTTACAACACCAGCCGGGACCCCGGCGGCCTGCATTTTTTGCATTACCTCCTCGGGATCCAGGTTTTTGGTGTATTCTCCTGTAAGCTCATCAATGATCTTTTCATTCTTCTTGCGATTCCCAACACCCCTGAATTCCTCAGCCTCAGCCCATTCAGGTTTATGTATGACTCCGCAAAAAGCCTTCCATTGAACCTCATCAAACACTGCTATGGTACACCATTTATCCTTTCCCTTACAGGGATATACACTGTGGGGAGATGCATAAGGGTTCGTGTTTCCCATACGCTCCGGTTCACGCCCGTTCGCCACAAAATCGAGCACGCCCGGAAGAACAAACGACACGGCCGTTTCAAACTGGACCAATTCTATGAGCTGACCTTTTCCTGTCCTCTCGCGATCCATCAGGGCTTTGATAAGTGCGGCCGCGGAATACCTTGGGCTGATGCAATCAGTATAGGCGCCCACCCCGACCGGTAAAGGCTCCCTGTCCGGCCAACCTATAAAATTCTGGATACCGGCGATAGCCGCCAGAGTCATTCCATAAGAGCCAAAGTCCCTGTACGGCCCTTCCATTCCGAACCCATTCTGCCTCAACATTATTATATCATGCTTAATCTTTTTAATCTCCTCATAACCAAGCCCCCACCTCTCCATCACTCCCGGTCGGTTATTTTCCATTACAACATCCGACGCGCCTATAAGCCTCTTGGCAACCTCAAGGCTCAGGGGATTTTTCATATTAAGAACCATACTGTATGAATTACCGTTGAAATGGTTAAAATAGCCGCTGCGGTTGAGGCCCGGTTTTCCATCCTTGAATGGTGGGGAGGTCCTGCTGACGCACGGTCGCGTTTTGCTCTCAATCCTTATGACGGTGGCGCCATAATCGGCGAACATCTTTGAAGAAAGCGGACCGACCATAGCCGCGCTGAATCCGGCTATCACAAGGCCTGAAAAGATATTTCTATCATTATCCTTCACCGGTATTTCATCATCCGTGAACCTGTCTTTTGAGATTACAGGCGGCTTATCCTTTGCTTCTTTATTTTCTCCACCGCAAAGCTCCATCTCTGCAAAGATTTCATCATTATGTTCCCCTATTAAGGGGGCCCTGAAGTTTGTCTCGATAGACGCCCCGGACATCCTCGCGAAATGCCGGGGATAGGGTATTTTTACGCCAAGCTCCGGGTGGTCGATATCCTTCCAAAAATTTCTCTCCCCTAAATTCCTGTCATTCAGAAGGTCACTCATACTTGAAAGCGAACAGATCATAATATTTCGTTCAATAGCGGCGTTGAGAATTTCCTTTCTTGTGTGAGCGAGAATAAATCTGCCGACCGGACCTGCTATCCGATCAAGGACCTCCTGACTGGCATTGCTCATATCGAAATTTTCCCAGTCCATATTCCTCAGGTATTCGTCGCCCATCCCCTCATCATCCATCCACTTGACGAGAAGCCTGCTCGTTCGTGCGCCTGTGAATCCGCCAAGGATGAAGAAAGCGACAAAACCATCCCTGCACGGCCAAATCTGGCGTTGGAGGGCATTTTGGGCGTTACTCCTCAAAGCCCCGGAGCGAGTCAAGTTTATACGGTTCATTTCCCAGGTTGGTATTGTAAAGGCAAGAAACCATGCCGCGCTTTGCTGCATGGATATATCCACATGCTGAACTATGCCGGTCCTGTTTCTGTGGTACAAGGCCATTAGCGCGCCGACAGCCCCATCAGCGCCTGCCAGAACATGGGATTGAGGGACACTGACAGTCAGGGGTGCACGATCAGCGTCTCCCGTCAACCCGAGAAGTCCTGACATGCCCATTATCGTGAGATCGGATGCCTTATAATTTCTATAGGGGCCTTTTTGTCCGAAGGGTGTAATGGATACCACGATGAGATCCGGATTGATCTGCGAAAGCGTCGAAATCCCCAGACCGATACTGTCCAGCCACCCGGGTGGATATGACTCTATCAAAAAATCGGCGGTAGGGATCAACTTCTTCAGTTTCTCATGGTCGCTTCCTGTCTCAATATCGAGCGTAATCCCCTTTTTATTACTGTTGTAGGCGAACCAGTATAGACTTTTTTCAGGATCAGGAATATCACGCCAGTAAGGAGCTATTCTTCCTGAATCCTTCCCTCCGGGTTTCTCAATTTTTATGACATCCGCACCCAGATCCGCGAGTATCTTGCCGCATAAAAAACCTTTTTCATCAGTCAAGTCCAGCACTCTGCGGCCGTCAAGCATTTTATCATCCTTTCTGTTTACAACTCTTTCAGGTGCTTTTTCATAAACTTCAGTGCCTTTGCCGGATTTTCCTGACCCAGAAGGCCGCCGGCAAAGAGAATATAGTGTTCATCCAGATAGAATTTCGGCGCCCTCGGCTTAAGAACGAGGGGCTCATTTTCCATGAAAACGGCGCTTCCCAGGATTTTTACGGGTTCTTTTGAGAATACAATGGGTCCACCCGTTCCGATAACTGCTTTTATATGTCTGAAATCCTTTCCATGCTGCAGTAATACCTCGCCGCCGGGACCATACTTTATTTCGATTCTTCCTACATGCCTGCTCACCGCCGTTTCTACCGCCAGCCGGGAAAGCCTGGTATGCCACTGAATTTCTTCATCTTTCAATGGGATAAAGCCATCTTTCCTGAACTTCATAACAATCCCGGCAACATCTGTCTGCGGTTCTTTCTCCTGAAGAAGTTTTGCGAGGTGTTCAAGATTGTACTTTAGCCCCAGGTCTCCTTCCACCGTTCTTTTCTCATAGGGTTCAGGTAATCCTATCCGGACGACGACGCCCGGAGAAGATCTAAACAGGGCAACGGAATGGACATCCGTCGTTGCCCCGCCCAAATCAACCACAATCATCTCGCCCAACCCTTTCTCCTCTTCACAACCATCAACCAAGAACCTCGTGGCCTTTAAAACCGCCAGAGGCGTAGGCATCAGTACATTCTTAATCTTTCGCCTGGCCTTCCCTATCCCTTTTGCTTCAATGATGTTATTGATAAATATTTCCCTTATCAACCTGTTGCAGTCATCCACATCAATCCTTCCTACTTCAGGCATCACATTTGCACAATAGAAAACCCTTTCACCAAAAGCCTTGAAGATCTGCCGTATATCATCAACCGCACACTTATTGCCGGCGACGATGATGGATGAGTGGGGGATCTGTTGCGAGGCAATCATCCCCGCATTATGAATAATTACTTTTTTATTTCCTCCATCTGTTCCGCCCGTCAACAGGATGATATCAGGCCGAAGCTGTTCGATCTCCTCAGCCTCCGATCCCGTTAACTGGTATGAGTAGCACGCTATCACTTTAGCGCCGGCGCCTAATGCGGCCAGGTTTGCTGCTTCCATACTGTAATCCGGAACAAAACCAACGCACACCATTCGAAGACCACCGGCGGCACTGCTGCAGGCGAGGGCTTCATCGGTGTTCAAGTCAACCATGCCAACATCATTGGAAATGCTCGCAAGGCACGCATCAAGTCCGTCATTGATATCCGTATCTACGGTTGAATAATGTGTGGCTCTTGCCAAAATTTCGTTCTTTTCGAGATCTACAAAAACAGCCTTGGTGAATGTGCTGCCGAAATCAATTAGGAGTCTGCCGTTAATCATGCTATCGTGCCGTTTTTATCCGATTTCACGGTTAAGAGGATGAAAAGACACTGTGGTTCCAGTGCAGGATATTTCTCTCATGAGATGCCTCAGGATGATCCATCTCTTTCTTCCAGATCCTTTTTCAAGTCCTCTATTGCCTCCCTTGGATCTGTTTCAGGGGGATATACTCTATCAAATCCCATATTTTTAAACTTGATAACATCCGCTGAAAAATCATGTCTTGAGAGTCCCAGCAATCCTCCCAAATATAAGATAACATTATCGAGCCCAGCTTCCATGCATTTTTCCTTAAAACCCCTCAGATCAATCTCTGCCATCCCATACAGAGAACTCATAAGAATGGCATCAGCGTTTGTCTCCTGCGCCACCTTTATAAATTCCTCAGGCGGCGTTTGCATGCCAAGCTCAACCACATTAAAGCCGGCATCCCTGAAAGCCCTCGAAACGACCTTTGTTCCAATGACATGAGCGTCCATTCCCACTGTCCCGGTTATCACGGTATATTCTTTTTTCATGTCTCCTCCTCAAGGTGTAATGCAATGTGAAGATTTCACTAAAACGGGTCAATATGGCGGCGCGCCCTTTATCATCCCTTTACTTAAAGCCCAAAAATCTTTCATATACACATTGTAATCCACCTTTATACCCTCTTTAGCCTCTCTCTCGGCCACTTTGGCCTGATGGAATTCCTTGACCTCTTTCGGCATAGGAAGATCGCCAAATTCCAGAAATCTGGTAGCGCCATTGAGGTCCCTGACACCCATGACATTATCCTTGACGTGTATATTTCCCGCGAAAGGAGAATCCAGAACCCCTGCCTCAATAGCCCGGACAGATCCGGCGGCGACGTCGCCATCACCCATCTCTATAACCTTATCAACAACAGATCTAACCTCTTTCTCAGCCATTTTCTCTTCGATATCTAGTTCCTTGCTGTCGAAATGGAACTCCTGCGGTCTGACAACATTGAAGATCCAGTTGGCCGCCCGGTAACTCACTGCGTGAGCTTCTTTTGTAGGAATCCCGGCTGCTTCATCAATAGTCCTGACACATATGGCTTCAGCCCCGGCCAATGATCCGATAAAGGCCGTATAACTGAGATATGCGAAAGCGCCGCCCTGGTCCATCGGCATCGGATATAGCGGTATCTGATTTGCGAATACACCAGGGACAAGAACATCTTTGTGACCAAATTTATCCAGATATTCCCTTGTTAATCTTTTTCCGGTATTATACAGAGCAAGATCCTGAGCAATATTGCCGCCAAATTCGATCAGCGGAATTATACTCTTTACACCCTGTTCAGCACCGATGAGTGCGCTAAGGATTATTGTCGAAACATGTATCGTAAGAGGAAAAACGCAATTCGGATTCCATCCATGAAGATCTGACGTGATGATGACGCCTCTTTCAGCATAATAACCCATTAACCTGAAAACATATTGACACGCCTTTATACAATCTGCGAGCGTAACACTTTTGTGATAATTTCCGAATAACTGGAATATGCTGGGGGGCAATGCCGTAATGCCTGACGCAAACCCGATTTCCGCACCCAGTTTCTGAGCGTAAACACCCCCAAGTCTCAGGTTATACGCGGCATCGCATGCCTCAATAACTCTCCTCGTATTTTTCACGCCGTGATTGATTATCGGATACCCGTTAATCATGGGAGTCCCTGTTTTAGCGCTCTCATCCAGAGCCTGCTGGACCTTTTCGAGCTGAAGCAACCTTGTATAACTGTCGGTAGTGACCGGAATCAACGGAAGCCCTGCTTCAACCAGTGTCTTATTCAGTTCTATCTCATCTTCTATCATCGGCTGCCCCGCCCTTGGAAAAACAACCGTCCTGCCTTCTTCTCGTAATTTTTGTGTAACTCTGCAGAAATTCTTCGTATCCGGCAGTTTCTTCTGATATTCAATCGCCTCTTCCAGATCAACCTCTTTTCCGGTCGGCCAAGTCGAGAGCACGTCTTCCCTCATTTTCATAAAGTCATCTTCATCAATATGTTTTTGAAGAACATCAACTTTCATTCTCTACCTCCATCTTGCTTTACGGAGCTTTTATTTATAAAGCCTATATGATTTCATCATCCTTTAATTTTTCTATCTCTTCCCAGCTGTAATTACATACATTGATAAGGATTTCTTCCGTGTGCTCGCCGAAGTTGGGCGCTGATGAATTAACATCAGGAGGTGTTTCACTGAATGCCACGGGACATCCGATGACCTTTTTCTTTCCCAGCACGGGATGATCAACCTCAGTGATATAATGATTGCTTATGATCTGCGGATCAAATTGCAGTTCACTGGGATCAAGAACCGCCGAGAAAGCGACTCCTCCACCTTTCTCATCAAGCAGCATCAACCATTCGGCTCTTGTCTTTGTTATGAATACCTTGTCCAGTGCTTCCCTGAGCTCAAATCGGTTGTCATTTCTCAGCTTCGCCGTGGCGTATCTTTCATCCTTTTCCAGATCTTCTCTCCCCAATGTACTACAGAAATCATGCCAAAACCGGTCGGACTGTGCCTCTGCAAATAACAACCACTTTCCATCAGCACACTCATAATGATTTGCAAGAGCATTCCTTTGATTAAATCTGGACGGCCTTGGTATCGGACGGTCGCGAAGCAGTACCGTATTTACATTGTATGCCTGTAAGTGTAAGCCGGCTCCGAGCAGGGACACATCTACTCGCTGGCCTTTCCCCTGTTTGTCTCTTGCTATCAGCCCGGCCAGGATTCCATAAGCCAAGAGCGTTCCTGTCATTTGATCAAATATCGGACCCGCAATCTGCGCGGGAGGACTATCCGGCTCCCCAACCGCATACATTATGCCTGAACGCGCCTGGGCTATAGTGTCATAGGCCCGTTTTCTGCTCTCAGGCCCCGATAATCCATAACCTGTAGCCATGGCATATACCAGCATTGGATTATGCTCCGCCAGAGTCTCGTATTCTATATGCAGTTTTTCAATAGCAGAAAGGGAATAATTCGTGCAAAACACGTCGGCTTCCTTTACCAATTCACACAGCAGATCTATGCCTCTTTCCTTTTTCAGGTCCAGCGTCATGCTTTTCTTATTCCTGTTGGCGGTCTCAAACATTATATTCAAATTACCCGGCAAACTCATCGTTCTGCCAAACAGCGACGACATGCCCCTTGACGGGTCACCCTTCACCCTGTCCTCAATCTTGATAATTTCAGCACCCAGGTCACCCAGCATGTAACATGCCGAAGGTGCGCTAAGATAACCACCGCACTCAATAATTCTAATACCGTTGAGGGGTCCTGGCATTTATTCCTCCTGTTTGTACGCATTGCTGTTGAGGTCAACTTATTTCACTAAATTTACTTATCGTTAAGTAAAGCTATAAAAAGATTTAATGGGGCTGTCAAGGGAAAAAGAGGTGCTGAGACCTATCATAAAAGGGTATATTTACTTTGTCTCATCCTTTTGTCTCAGAGGAAAAGAGGAACCTCAGCAGGTTTAATTCTTCTCTCCCCGGTTCAGGTATCATCGTAAGGTCATCATCCTTTTCTAAAGCCCAGCCGCAATTATTCTCGATTTTCTTTATCATCTCCTCCAATGAACGCGTTTTTTGTTCCGGGAAGCAGGCTTTGAGAATAAGCTCTGACTTGCCTGGTTTCTTTATAAAAACACCCATCGTTGATATAACTTTGCTGACTCTGTCTCCTCTGGCGGTTACATAAGGCAAGGTTTCTACAAACCGTTTTTTCGACTGATTGAGAATTAATATCACCTCTCTCGCGTTAACGGCATCATTGGCTCCGCCCGTGCCAACGAGGAATTCTCCATCAGATGTCCTGCTTGAATTTATATTTCCATGCCTGTCCACCTGCCCTGCTCCAAGGACACTTAAGCACCTGCTGTTCTTGCCTCCTACAAATACTCCGTGCGTCGTTATGGTGTCGGTAAGCATTTTCGAGCTTTTCAGCGCCGCGACCGTCTGTGCGCTGGACTCTCCGGGCTGTGGCAGATAACCAATCTGCCCGTTTCCGGTAATCAGATCTATTTCATACCCCATTTTTATGAGCTCATAGTACGCCACCGTTGCCGCTATACCGCGCGACCCGGCGCCTACAAGCATGGTTTTATGGTTTGATTTAATCACGCTGTCCACTATTTCTCTGGAAGCCGCTATTAACAGCATTTCATTTTCACTGTACCCCTCCGAGAAATCACTTGGGGCATCCCCCGGTTTTTTTATTGATATTTTTTCCAGTGCCCTTCTCTTAAGCTTGGAGATCCTCCGGGTTCCTAATTTATTAAGGAATCTCTCATGATCTTCGCAGCCTAAAACCCATTCCTCTAACCAGTCGTCAAGCCTTTGAGAGTCCTCGGAAGCTATATGGAGATCCCGCAAAAAATCTTCATCCGCTTCATATGATTCAGCAACATCCTCAGCCGGGCTTGTAAATGAAAATGGATGGATGCCCATAGGGACAGGGCATACTGCTATGACATGGGATGATGGAATCTTAACAAGGGCTGAATATTTCCTGATCACATCGCTCGAAACAACTTTTTCGACTGTTACGATAACTCCGCCTTTACTGCCAAGCGCCCCCCAGATATCATCACCATAGGGCACGGCTAGAATGGTATTCCCGATATCATCGGCGGCGCAGCCATGAACAATGGAAAGATCAGGGTTTAAGCACTTCAGGATACCGACCGTTTTGCCTTTGTCAAACGGGTCATCTATCTCTTTGAAAGACATCCTGTTCTCTGAAGCCATAGTGCTTCCAAGAATTGATCTCGTAGGTATAAAATCTATTCCCATGGCTCCTGCCATAAGCCTTTGCTGAAGAGAAAGCAGAGACCAGTTCTCAAACTCTACCTTCCTCTCGGCAAATGCCTTTTGTATGACCTTGCTGGGATGAGCTGACACGGATATCTCGATACAGGCTGAGAAAAATAATTTACTCAAAAGGTTACAATGTACAAGGTTTATCGCATGCCCTGTCACTGTACTCTGGATCAGTTTAAAATTCGGAGCGGCATTGTAAAACTGCCTTATAATCTCGCATGTGGCAGCGCCGGGTCCGCCCAATCCGGCCGCCAGATGCAGCGTAAGTCCGGGTTTTACATAAGCCCCTATGGCTTCCTCTAGTCTTAAAACCTTGTTTTCTTTTTTAGTTTTAGCAGTCATGAATATCTCATTCTTCATTCAAATATACAGGCGGTCGGGGTGCGATTTTCATTTTATTTTGTTAACCATTTATATAAAAGTATCGAATAAATCATTGAGACGCCTCGTTTCTATCACATATGATGACCGCCTGTTATATTGATATCCTGTCCTGTCATGTAATCTGATTCACTCGATACGAGGAAAAGGATCAACTTGGTGATATCCTCCAGACGTCCCATTCTGCCCAGTGGGACCATTTTTATCAACATTTCATGTTCCTTCTTCTTATATTCATCCATGCTTACGCCGGCTTTTTTGCTTCCTTCCAGGGCATCAATATCCCTGAGATTCGTTGAGAAAAAACCTGGATTAATGGCATTCACGTTAATTTTATAAGGCGCCAGCTCCAGCGCAAGTGATTTAACGAGACCTAATGTCGCCCATTTGGATGCCGCATAAGCTGAACTCCCTGAAAGCCCTTCCTTTCCTGCGGCCGAGGCAATATGCACGATCTTGCCTCCTTCATTTCTTCTAATCATATCCCTGGCAACAAATTTCGAAAGGATAAACGCACCAAAGGTATTTATGTTAAATATCTGGTATAATTCATCCACTTTTAAATCCACAACAGGCACCCCCACTGTTCCCCTGATACCGGCGCCATGAACCAGGATATCTATCTTTCCGAATTTTTCCAATGCCTTATCGACCGCTTCTTCGACATCCTTTTCAGACGAAATGTCCGCCAATACCGCAAGAGACTCCCTGCCAAGGGCTTTTATCTCCTCGACGACTTCATCTAGACCTCTCCATCCCTCATCACCGGTCCAGTAACTTTTTGGAGCCGCATATTTATCCAAAACCACAACATCAGCCCCTTCTTCAGCCAACTTCAACGCAATAGCACGGCCCATTCCGCGTTTGGCGGCCGCTCCCGTCACAAGTGCAATTTTTCCTTCTATTCTCTTGTTTACCATCTTTTCCCCCTTGACTTTATTCTTTTTCATATCTTATTCGACAAGCTCTAGCAGACTGCCGGAGTTTATCCGACAGGCTAATAGACGGAAAATATCGGTTAAAGCATCCTCCTCAGGACTTGGACCACTTATCAAGAGCCTTATAATGATCATGCTTGTCATGGGCAGCCTTCTTCACACCGGTGTCTCTTCTTTGTTTGAAAAAATTAAACTCATCATCATCATAGACCCTGTTTGTCTGGAAACTATGCATTATAAAATGCTCGGTCAGTCCCCTCGTAATCCCCATGGTGTCATAGATCAAATGTCTTGACGCTTTTCCTAAAGCTATACCGTCCTTGGGATGGAGCGTAAGGCCGGCAGCAATCTCCTTTACCTCCGCATCCAGATCATTATCAGGAACCGCCCTGTTGATGAGACCCATTTCAACCGCCTGCACAGCCGTAATCATCCTGCCGGTCAGGCACAGATCCAGGGATCTGGTCAATCCCGCCCTGAGTATCATCATAGGTGAGACCGTCATTCCGCCCAGACCTAGTCTCTCTTCCACGTGCCCAACCTTGCATGTTTTACCTGCGATTATAAGGTCACAGTGAAGCACAAGATTGAATGCCACACCCAGGCAGTATGTGTGCAACTGCGCAATAGTTATCTTTGAGCATAGAAGCAATTTTCTGTGGAAATCAAAAAAAAGGTTCCTGTCGAAATTCAGTTTTACCCGCTGGGGGACCTTTTGTTTAGTTCTCTCACCAGGTTTAGGGTCTTTCATCCCATATACATAACCCACTCCGGTCAAATCCGCTCCTGCACTGAAAGCCCTGCCCGCGCCCTTGAAAATTATGACTTTTATGTCATCATCGTTTTCGCCCTCATGCATGGCCGCCTCCCAGTCACGAAAAAGCTCGGGAGACACTGCATTTAACTTCTCAGGACGATTCAAGGTGACAATCGCAATTTGCCCGTCCTTCTCATATAAAACAGTTTCATACTCCATAACTTTTCTCCTTCCATATATAAAATATATTACAGCTTACTATATTGTTAAATTTCTATTTTTCTTTCCTTGAATTCCGGCAGTTATTTTCAACGGCATCGAGGCTATCAGATCTCTTGATTTACGTGCCTCATGATTATACCGCTTACGGATGCTCAAAAAAGACCGACATCAGTCCTTCACTTCTTCAGTATGAGGATATGTTCGCATGATGGATCAGAGGTTATTTTCTTGAATAAATACCAAAGAATAAATGGAAAGCAGAATAATTTTACTTATCGTTAAGTAGAATATTAATTAGTTTCACACAACCTGTCAAGAGAAAAATATACACCAGGTGCATTGAATGGAGGGACTAAATCTATATGGCATAAAACAGCGCTTTCTATTAACACTAACCAGATCTAATTTAAATAAAAGGGGTTGTTAGACCATCTCATCAAGCTTGCTGAGATAATACTTAACATTATTATGAGCATCGTTAAGATAGACAACCCACATATGATTCGGAGTCGATTGCGGATCTATCAGAATTCTTGAAAATATATCCTTAAGAAATGGGAAATAGATTTTTGATAGCACCTCGCCCGCATTTTCCATGTCTGCAGAGGACCGTCGGTATTCTTTTTGAAGGTGATCCAAAAGGTTCTTGAGTAACTCCTGCACCCTCTTCTCGGAATCATCCCCCATTAATTTGTCTACCTTGAAAAAATTTATAATATCTTCAATACTCTTCTCAATAAACTTCAGCTCCTTTTCACATTCTTCCTTGTTAAATTCCTTTGATTCCATTTTCACCTCCACATTCTTAAAATATCTCCTTTAAAAGAATAATTATTATTGTCAAAGGATAACAGGACGGCCATATCTTTTCAAGGCATATTATATCTTAATATTGATAGATGCTGTTTTTTTATTCGACAGCAGCTCGGCTGATTTTTTCCTTAAGCATGCTGTTTATATATTTATTGCAGTTTGACGAATTTTTGATTATATAACTTATTAATTATAAACGTCTGTCCTAACAAAGTTGAGAAAGAAGAAAATCGATGACCGATGGCGAGATTAATCTCCAGAGCCATGGGTGGTTTCCAGACGACCGGGCCCAGCAGCCCTGTCTCTACGGATTGCGAAAATCAAACACAAATGTCCTGACCATGAGTGGTTGCGATACCTTTGACGCAATAACAGGCGGCCGGGTGCCGAGTACCCTCTTCTGCAAGGTATATAAAGAAATGAATCCTCAATCAAAATAGCAGCGGAGGATTTTGCTGAAACATTCACTGAAAGGAACCCAGATCCATGGAACAGATTGAAGCTGATGTTACAGTTATAGGAGCAGGGATTACAGGCACATCAATAGCCAGAGAGTTGTCAAGGTATAAAGCTGAAACCATAGTTGTTGAAAAGGGTATGGATATCGGGACCCAGGGGCAGACCAAAGCCTCGGGCGGAATGATTTACAGCGGTCTTGTTATGCTCATGTCCTTTATTGTTAAAAGTCTGGTGGCCCCTGACGCTCCATTATATGATCCTGAAAGCCAGAAAATCCGGTGGCTGGAACAGGGTTTTGACCAGGCACCTGCGTGGCTCGAAGAACTGGATGTGTATAACCGTCCTGTAAAAAATCTCGTGATAGCGACGAATAAAAACGAGGTCAAGGATTTGGAATCCCTCGTTTTATTAGGGGAGAGTATCGGTGAAAGGTACTCGAAGGTAAAGTGGGTAGATCGAGATATGTGTCTCGAAACGGAACCTCATTTGACTGAAGACGTCATAGCAGGTCTGTCCAGCGAGGGCGACGCAATACAGGTATTACCCTGGGATGTCGCCATAGCACAATCGGAAAATGCGAAACAAAATGGGGTTCGGTTCATGCTAAATACCAGGGTAACAGGTATTCTCCAGAAGGATGGCTATCAACTTGTGGAGACATCACAGGGACAAATTAAAACAAGGTTTATTGTCAATGCGGGAGGAATACTTGCCGACAAAGTTTCAGACCTTGCAGGAAAACGCGACTGGAGTCTAACCTTCATCAGGAACCTGTTTGTAATCATGGATAGAAGCGCCGGCAACCTTGTCAATACGAATCTCTGTCTTCCTCCACGTCCCGGTAAAGGACCAATATGCGGTCGCACGCCAGAAGGAACCCTTATGATAAACATAGGAGCTTATGAACCCTCTGCAAGGAGAAACGATATGGGTTCACACCCCGGTGAGGCATTGAGAAACATGATGGAAGCCAAAAGGTACATACCTGAGCTCTCGGAAAAGGATATAATACGATCCTTTGTGGGTATGAGAGTTTTCAATACCCGCGATCAGGAAGAGAATATTATTGAACCTTTGAGTGATAATCCGAGATTCATTAACGCGGTTGTCAGATTGCCAGGCCTTACGCCAGCGGTCCCTATAGCCAGATTCGTCGTTAAGCTGCTCGGAGAAGCGGGTATGGAGTTAAATGACAAACCGGATTTCACACCGTACAGGAAAGGGATACAGAGATTTCGTAACCTTTCTGAGGATGAGCGAATACGGCTTTTCTGTCAGGACCCCCGTTATGGCCACGTGGTTTGCTCCTGTGAAACGGTAACTGAAGGTGAAATAGCAGAGGCGATTCAAAGGGGTGCGAAAACAATGACCGGAGTGAGATATGCGACAAGGGCGGGTATGGGAAGATGTCAGGGGAATTACTGCAGCACTCATGTAAGTGAGATTCTGTCAAGGGAACTTAATGTCCCCCTTACTCAAATTATGGAAAGGAGACCAGGACCATGAAATGCATCGTAATCTATTATTCACAGACAGGAAATACTAAAAAGATCGCCAAGGCAATCCACAGGGGCATGCTCACAGTAGAAAAAAATTGTGAAATCGCCCGTCTTAAGGACGTGGACCCCGGAAATCTGACGGGTTATGATCTGATTGGCATAGGCAGCCCTTTGATACACGCGCGAGAACACCTGCATGTCGCAGCTTTTGTAAATTTTTTAAAATCAGTGGATGGGAAGCATGCCTTTGTCTTCTGCACTCACGGGACCATCCCGGGGTATTACATGGGAAGGATGGTTCCTGCCCTGCGACAGAGGGGTTTGACTGTAATCGGCTGGAATAACTGGTTTGCCGCCGCCTACCATCCTGTCATACCCAAGCCCTATTTTACCGACGGGCATCCTGATGAAATCGATCTGAAGGAAGCTGAAGATTTCGGCAAGGAAATGGTGGCGCGGAGCAAAAGGATTTCAAACGGAGAAGCGGGTCTTATTCCAACCCTGCCCACCGGAACTGAATACGATGAAAGGTATTTTCCTGTGGCAGAGTCCCCTGTCGATTTTAAAAAACTGGTAGTAAGGACGGAATTCAAGGTTAATATGGAAAAATGCAATTACCCCAAATGCCATTATTGCATGGACAGTTGTCCAATGGATGCCATCGATTTCTCAGTTATCCCACCACAATTCGATAAGGACTGTGATTTCTGCTGGCTTTGCGAACAGACCTGCCCCATGGGCGCAATAGAGATCGACTATCGTACGCTGGATGAATATCACAAGCCCTTAAATAAAAGCGTTCTTCAGAAATCAATAGATGTATTTGAGGCCAAAGGCCTTTTCAGGAGATTAGTGCCCGATGAAGATATCGGCTGGGACACAAGCTTTTACAAGAATAAAAAACCCCGATTCAAAATAGATTATTGAATATGACCAGGAATAATCCCATCCCCCTGGATGTGGCCGTGATCGGAGGCGGTCCGGCCGGTATCTCCGCATGCCTCGAATTTTCGAAATCAGAGGGTTTACAAATCGCCCTCTTTGAAAGGGATTCGCAAGTTGGCGGAATGCCCCGTTTCTGCCATATATTCTTCGGCATGAGGGACCTTAAAAGAATAATGACCGGACCGAAATATGCCAAGAGACTAAATGCCCTCCTGCGAAAAACCTCAACAGAAATATATACGGATTCAACCGTTATTGAGATCTGTCCAGGCGGTGCCGATAAAAGACACGGAATTACCGTTGTCTCCCCGGAAGGAATCCTTTCCTACAGTTGCAGGGCTATACTTTTGACAACCGGCTGCTTTGAGATCTCGAGGGGAACCAGAATGATACCCGGCACCAGACCTGATGGAATCTTCACCACAGGAACACTTCAGGATCTCATAAACATGAGGGGGCAGAGACCGGGTAGTCGCGCCGTAATAGTCGGAAGTGAACACATCTCCCTGTCAAGCGTTCTTACGCTGAAGAAGGGAGGCATATGCATCGCGGGAATGGTCGAACAAGATCAAAAATTACAAACATTTTCCTCTGCCGCAGGAGCAATGGGACTGTTTTATGGATTCCCCATTTATAGGGGGCTTTCAGTTCAATCCATCCTCGGTGATTCCCGGGTTGAAGGAGTTGAGCTCTCAGGGCGCAATATGAAAAACCCACTAAGGATTAAATGTGATGCGATTATTCTGACAGGAAAGTTCCGGCCTTGTTCCCAATTGATAGATTTCACTGCAATTATTACGGATCCAGCTGCCTCCGGGCCATTGATAGACATGAACTTCATGACCTCTGTTCCAAATATTTTCGCTGCGGGAAATATCCTGAGAGGCGCTGATATGCATGATATCTGCGCGCTTGAAGGTAAAGAAGCGGCAAAAAATATAATAAGAAGGGTTAAGCAATCGGAACATCAAGAAGAGAAAGGATTCTATTTAAAGGCTGTCCCACCGATTCGGTATGTGGTTCCCCAAAAGGTCATTCCATATCTGATCACCGCCCCTTTGATATCCAGGTTTGTCCCTGGATGTTCCATCCAGTTGGAGCACACCTTGGATAGCGTCGTTATCGAGGCAAGATCCGCCAGGGAACTGATCTGGAGAAAATCATATAGAAGGTTGATTGCTAATCATCGAATTCCCATACCCCTATGGGAATTTGACTTGCATCGTGTAGATTTCAAGGCAGGAGTTAAAATAAGGTTGTTAAATGACTCTTCTATATCCGATAAATGATACTTGCGCGGGATATGAAATAAAACCCGGATTATGTAGTAGAACTTCTAGGAACCTGTCGGACTCTGTCCGACAGGCGGGTTGGCTATGGTGAATTCCACTTGATACCCTACCGCTTGAGGTGGGGATCTTCATCCTGAGCTTGCCGACAGGCCTGTCTATTGATACCCAATTTAATCCTATCGTAAAACTGACGGTAAGAATAAAACAACAGAGGGAACAAAAATCAGTAGAGCAATATGGAAAAAGTCAGCTATTACAAAAGGAATGATTCCTTTGAAAATCGTCTGAACTGGGACATGAGGCGCTACACCGGCAATAACATAGACGTTAATCCCGATAGGTGGTGTAATCATCGCAACCTCCATAGCACGACAAACAATTATGCCAAACCAAATCGGATCGAAACCTATTTTCATAGCCATGGGAAAAAATATAGGCACCGTCAGGAGCATCATTGCACCACCATCCAATATACATCCTAAGATAAAATATATTAACAGGATAACGCACAATATCCCCAAAGGAGGTAGCGACAACTCGGTAACGTAATCCGCCAAAGCAAAAGGCAAGGTGGTTACGGCTAAGAAGTAATTCAGAATAAACGCGCCTATCAGGATACCGTAAATCATCCCGGTGGTTTTCATTGTCTCCGCAAACGCGTTTACCATTGAATTCCATGAAAGTCGTTTTCTAACCAATGAAATGATAATCGCTCCAAAAGCACCAACAGCCCCTGCTTCGGTCGGTGTGAACACACCAATCATTAAACCGACCAGCACAATTATAATCAGCAAGATCACTTCACCACTGCTTCGAAACGCTAAAAACCGATCCTTAAAGCCATATCGTTCAGCAGGGGGTCCCGCGTCGGGTTTGATTCTGCAGATGACGAATATCGTTACGATATAAAAAACAGCTTCAAGTATGCCCGGAATTATACCGGCCATGAATAGCTTACCGATGGAAGACTCGGTAATAATGCCATATATGATTAAAAGTGAACTCGGTGGAATCAGAATTCCAATACTTCCTCCAGCAGCAATAGACCCAGTTGCCAAAGCGGTATCGTATTTCCTTTTTTCCATTTCAGGTAATGCCACTAACCCTATTGTAGCAGCAGTTGCCATACTGGAAGCACTCACCGCTGCAAAACCGGCACATCCGGCGACACTGGCCATGGCCACACCGCCACGAAAATGCCCCAGCCATTTCGCGGCCAGATTATACAAATCTTTACCCATACCTGTGTTAAAGACCACATTTGCCATCAGGAGGAATAAGGGTACGACCGCGAACTCATAATTTGCTACCGTATCAAAAGGCGGTATTGCCAATTTTGCGTAGGCTGCCGTATCGGAAATGATATACCACATTCCCCCGACACCCAATAGCCCCATACCGGCGCCAATTGGCATTCCCAAGGCGAGAAAGAAAAACATGATCGCCAGTCCAATGATACCTATTGTGATAAGACTCATTTTTACTGCTTCCTTGTTATTAGGGAATTGAACGCCTGGACCAGAAATACGATGGCAAGTAACAGGAGGCCTATGCCGAATACAAACCGAAAAGGCAGAAAAGGTATTCGATGAAGTTCGGATATTTCCATCCACCCTTTGTCAAAAGCCATCTTAAAAGCCGCATAACTCAAGGCACCCCAAAAAATCATAGATAACAGATTATTTATAGCATTCAAAACAGCTTGCAGCTTCAAAGGAACTCTTTTTAATAAAATATCGACATTCACATGACCTTTTTTCTTTCCGGTAAAGCTTAAGGAAAACGCTATGGCAATCACAACAACTAACTCAATAATTTCATATGAACCGGGTATCACTCTCCCGAATAAGCGAACGACGATATTCGCGACAATAATTAACATGCAGATTGCCATGAATATGCCGCCGACCACCGTTAAAATGTTGATAATTTTGTAAATGATATTTTCAAATCGATTCATAGTACTACCTTAGAATACCCGTTTTCTTTATTCCTATGATTTTAGATTTTTGAAAAATTTGGCTCGAACCTATGGATTCCACGATCAAGTCGCGGAATCCAATTGCTCGGATTTGAGAAAACCTATATTGTTGGTACCTACGCTGATTTATCAATAATGTAAGTACTTTTCAATCAAAGCTTTCGCGTCCTTTCTCATCGCGGAGCCTGGAAGCCCCATATCGTCCAGTCGCTTTATCTCTTCGTCCAATACTTTGTCAGCAGCTTCGTAGTATTTTGCCATATCCGATTCCGATAGGTCGAGAAATTGAACACCTTGTCTTCTAGAAAACCTCATCCCGGCGTTATCAGCATCCAGCCACGTACTTGCCGCTGTTCTGGAATAGTAATCGATATTATCGTCGAAAAGCTCCTGAATGTCTTTGGGAAGTTTATTATAACTCTCCAGATTCATCCCAACATGACTTGTGGGCCACGCCCCTATATCGGTAACTGTCGCGTATTTGATGACTTCCGCCAGACTATATGTCTTCATTGCTTCCCAACTTAAAAACGCGCCGTCAATAATGTTTTTTTGGAGGGAAGTGTAAGTTTCAGGTGGCGGGATTGAGGCGCCTTCCGCTCCCAGATTTTTTACCACTCGGGAGTCCAGCCCAGTGGTTTTGAACGATAAACCTTTCATGTCATCTATTGTCTTGATTGGTTTTTTCACGGTAAAAATCTGCAGTGAGGATGGAGCGATATAGGTCAATACCTTTATTTCCGAGTGCTCTTGGTCTATCTCCGGGTATTTTTTTCGCAATTCGTTATATATACGATACATTGTCTCCGAGTTTGGGCGAACTTTGCAGAAAACAAGGCCCATTGATTTCTCGATATGAAATCCTTCTCTCACGTGGTTGCCGCTAAATTCGGTTAAATCGGCCACACCTTCCTTCAGCTCGTTATATGAGCTTCTCATATTTATTAACGATCCGCCCCAATAATGCTCAAATTTAACTTGCCCGTTACTCTCTTTCTCGATTTTTTCGGCAAAGGCTTCGTGTGCTATCCCGTAAGGATGATGCTGTGGAAAAGTCCATCCACATCTTAAGGTGATTGTTTTGGCTGCCAATGGCGCCTGGAATAAAAACATCGCAACTACTGAAACCAAGAAGATCGTCATCAACTTGTGTGTCAAGATAAACTCAATCCTTTTCATAATTGTCTCCTCTCTGTGTTAATAAGAATTCCCTTTTTTTGGGGGAACGAAATATATGGCGTTGAGCGCCACATGTCAACAATTTAGGATATTTATAGTAATTTTTGAGGTTAAATATCCTTCGATATAATATGTATCGATCGTTTGATATGATGTCAAGAAAAAGTTATACCCGAATAGTATATTTTCAGGATTTCTCGCGACTAATTAGTCTTCTCCTGCCTCCATATGCTGAATCAACGAAACTGTGGCGCACATTACCCTATGCAGGTCAGCAAGGGTATTTTCCGGCAGAGCGGCCAGTAATCCTGTTTTCGATAAGATCTCCGTGTATTCCTTGATCTCTTTAATAATTCCAGATTTTTCAGGGTAATTCATATTTCCATCCTCTCTTAAAGATCAACGAGAAACCTCATTTGTTGATTATTTCGCTAAGCTGACGAACGGGAACAACGTTGGTAAAGTTTGAGATATCATCGCGCAATACGGGTCCCTTCTCCGCAGAACCTTTAACATAGCCATCCATTTTATCAAAATACATGTGGCCGATGCATATATAAAGAGGCCGGTTCCCATCCTCATCCGGAAGCCCCCTGTCCACTTCCGTTTTTACCAGACCAAATGGCGTCATATGCTCTTCCACCAGTTTGATATGACTGTTGATATAATAATCATGATCGAATCTGGCACCTTCATTATTAGGGTACATGACACTTATCTTAAACATAGCTTATCCTCCTTTAATATAGAAAAACAATAATGGTACTCAAAATACTACGGGATTTATCCTAAGATGGCAGGTTATATCAGGCTGGATCAATCCGGGACATACTTGCTTCGACTAAACAGCGATGATGTCTTTCTCCGCTATATTAACAACGGCCTCATAACAGGTGCCCTTTCCTATCAACCGGCCAGCCTTTCAACTGACTCAGGAGTTAAGATTCATATATGCCATCTCATAATCCCCCGTCTTTTCCTTTATTTCGCCTTTTCTCTCAAGATAACGCAGATGCGCTATCGCCTCACCTGTCGCGAACCATTTGAGGATCGGTGAAAACTGATCCCATGAAATATCATCCACGCCCCATGTCATCATCGATGCGATACTGAATGCGTTACCCGGGCCAAGATGCAGCAAATTCTTCGTTTCCTCAAGCCTTTCTTCATGATGCCTTTTGATCTCCGTGACCCTTTCCTTGAAATGACTGAACGGCCGCCGGTGCCCGGGAAGGACTTCACTTACCTCCAGGGGATATATTTTATCCAGGCTGTTAAGATATATTTTCAAAGGATCTCCTGTCTCATCCCAGCATTGTATTCCAGGGGTAATATCGCCCAGTAAATGATCCCCGGAGATTAGAATCTTTTCATCGGCCTCATAAAGGCACTGGTGACCCACAGCGTGACCCGGTGTATTAATACATCTGAATCTGTATCCTCCGTATTCGATGATCTCATTGTCCTCCAGAGATACGGTTTCGTTAAGGGCATCATGGCCATAACTGGAATTAAAATACCTCTTCATACAATATTGAATGATATCCTCAGTAATACCGTTTCTCCTTGCATATTCAAGTATCTCTTTCCACCCCTTCCATCCCCTTTGCTTATAATAGACATTGCTCTCTTTCGAGAGAAGCCTTGAAATCAATCCTGAATGATCCGCATGGAAATGAGTAATAAAATAATCCCACTTTACACAATCGGCTGAAATCTCTTTCAAATCAGATATCAAAACTTCGTATGATTCATCAGTATTTAATCCAGTATCCACTAGGAGGCCCTTTTCTCTCCCCAAAATCGCGTAGGAATTAACACTCTTTAAGGGATTATCAGGAAGTGGGATCTCCATCCTGAAGATATTTTTTCTTATACTGCTAATCATCCGATCCTCCTGTAATCATTATTTTTCCTTAATTTCCAGACGGCGAAAATCAGTAAAGCTATAAGCGAAAGAACGAAATAGGCCGGAAACCATTCAAGGGACCTGATAAAAACAAGGTCATGCACTTCAGGATCAGTCAAAGCCGGTTCATTAATAACGGCCTCATCCCGCAGAAAAGCCACGAGATATGAATAAAGCGATCCTGCAAATCCATATGCCAGATTAAAGGCCATCCCTTTAAAACTCAATACGGTAGCCCGCTGACTTGAGCTCGTTAGGCGATTTAGATAATGGCTCTGAAAAAAATCATTCAGATATGTAACACTGAATAAAAAGAAAATAAAGATAAGTCCCACATAAGGTAGTAACTGAATCAGCCCCAGCAGCCCGATAAAAGAAATTACTACCATAAGATTAAAATTAAAAAAAGGCGTTCTTTCCTTTACAAGCTTACGGCCGATCCGAGGCAAGAATATACCCAGTATGGCGACGAGCGATGAGATCAGACCGAAGGTTGCCTCCGGAAGACTTATAAGCCTGTAATACTGGCTGTTAAGGGTTATGAGCATCCTGAGGATGTTATCAAAAAACATTCCCGCAAAAATAATCACCAGTACAATTGGAGTCCTTAATATCCATCGACCTGCATCAAAAGTAAGTTTAAATGCCCGCAATACAGCTTTACAGGCTTCTATGCCCGGCACGCACTTCAAAACGGAAGATCTCCCCTCTTCATGCATTTTTACTGCGACAATGAGAGTCAGGATCGCCATCAGAAGCGTAAGAAATAATGGAAACCTGAGCGTAATCCCCTGCGTAAAATGTATTGGCAGCCCGATAAAATCGGTTATCTTTTGCATAAGATAAGGATCATAAACCGCGGCTCCGCAAACCATGACCGCGATAGAAAACATTGCCCTGTATCTCATCTGTCTTTCAAGGACAGCAGGCCATTGATCGGCCATTCCTTCGTTGACAAGTGTATCATAGGCAATAGCCTCATCTGCACCGCTTGCGGCTGCTTCGGCCGTTCCGCTAAATATCCTGTTTATCAGGAATAAACTGAAAAGCAATGAGCTGTTTTGACGAGGAGCAAAGCAGAGAAGCGTCATCTCTATTACCATGATTGAGCCTGCTGTCACCAAAAGGTTTTTTCTTCCTATTATATCCGCCATAGCGCCTGAAGGCACCTCAACCACGACAACGGTGACAGCCCAGACGACATTTAACAAAGCGAATTGTTCAAGGGTAAGTCCGAAATCTAAAAAAAGGATCGTAAATACGGGATAGTAAAATCTTGCGTTAAAGAATACGCGGAAGGCGATAAAGAGGCGTACATTGTGAATGCTGAAAAGAGATCTTTTCTGTTCTTTTTCCACGTGATTAGAACCGGGGTATTTTAGCAGTTCATCTTTTCTCTTTCTTTAATTCCTTATTCCTCCTTATTTTATTTACGAAATACAGGACAACGCCGCTTAAGAAAATGCCGCCTACCGCACCTTTATAATAATCAAACCACGTGTTCGTTTCAGGATTCAGATTGATACTGATAAACACCCCAAGAGCAATAACTATAACGATAAATATCAGGGCGAACATATCTCACGGCCTCCATATTTTTTTAGGGACTCTGTCGGACAAGGTCCAGCGGACGGCTAATTTACTCTTAGTTTCTTCTTTCTTCACTGGAAAACAAAGGTCTAGTTTGATTCTAATCTCTCTTTTTGACATAGTCAACTTATTCATTGATTTAGATAAAACGATGCATTGTCCTTAAGGGTTGGAGAGGAAATAAAACTTGATTTCCTGAATATGTACTTATATACTTTTTTAACCTGCCTGATCTCGTTTACAGCAAATTTAGCAAATGGGGATTGATGTGAAACGTCTATTATTCAGCCTGTTTTTCATTATGATCATTCCATCTATTATGGAGGCCAAAACAATGTTTGAAACAGACACGATAGAAACTTCCCAAGGGTCCCTTGAAATCACTTTCATCGGCCATGGGACTCTAATGTTTTCAATCAATGGCAAAGTCATTCACATTGATCCGTGGAGCCGTCTGGCGGATTATTCCAAACTGCCGAAAGCGGATATCATACTCGTCACTCACGAACACATGGATCACCTCGATCCGGGGGCATTAAAAACTCTTAAAAAACAAACAACGGATATCATACTGACCGAGGAGTGCGCGAAACAGGTAAAAGGTGGGATAGTTATGAAAAACGGTGATTCCCGTACCGTGCAGGGATTTAGCATCACGGCCGTTCCGGCTTACAATATTGTGAACATGCGGGATAAACATAATCCGTTCCATCCAAAAGGTGTAGGAAACGGTTATGTGGTTATCTTCGGGGATAAAAGGGTTTATATTGCAGGGGATACTGAAAATATCCCGGAGATGAAGGATCTTAAGGATATACATATAGCGTTTCTTCCAATGAACATGCCCTACACGATGACCCCCGAGATGACTGCCGATGCCGTAAGGTCATTTAAGCCCGTCATTGTTTATCCATATCATTACAGTGAAACAGATACAGCCATCCTTGTTAACCTGCTTAAGGACGAGAAGGGGGTAGAGGTTCGTATCCGTCAGATGCAATAGGCCTTTCGCGATCAGCCTGCCCGTCTCTGTCCTGCAGGCTGCAAGATTCAACGATAGGATCTACTGCGCTCCTTTTACTTATTATCTATAATAGCTGCGATAAAGGGGAGATTCCTGTACTTCTCATCATAATCCAGACCGTAACCTACCAGAAATTTTTTAGGAACAGTAAAACCGATGTAATCTATTTTCAGATCTATTCCATTGTCCCTGGCCTCTTTTTTGTCAAGCAAAGAACATATCCTGATAGTTCGAGGCTCTCTTGTTGAAAGGTTATCCATCAGATATTTTAATGTGAGACCTGTATCCACGATATCTTCAACCAGTAGGATATCCCTGCCCTTAACAGGCTTGGTCAGATCATGAAGCAGCCTTACAATACCCGAAGATTCCTTCTCACAGCCATAACTTGAAACAGAAATGAAATCAATGCTCACGGGAATATCGATTGATCTTATGAGATCTGACAGGAATACTACACTGCCTTTGAGAATTCCGACAATGATAAGATCCTTTCCTTCATAATCTCTGGTAATCCTTGCCCCGAGCTCTTTTACCTTATTCTGTATCTGCGTTTCATTAATGATAACTTCATACCAGCAGTCGATCGCAGTCATTGTGTATTCCTGTTTATCATAATATTTTGCTTAAATTCTACACAAGATCACCCGAATTTACAATAGCCTAAATTGGAGAATCCCCGTTTTTAACCGTAATAATTTGCTGAATTTTGTCTCTTTAATATTTTTTTTTAAAGTCCCCCGGTTCTTATACCGATATAGTAAGCGACACGACACAAAAGCCCGGGATGGAGGTGAGATTGATATTTCAGGGGAAAGCGGGTCAAACCGGCAAGGATGCCAGACAATTTAATCAATCTAGAATATATCAAGGAGGATACAGAACATGGGATTAAGAATTAACACGAATATAGCTGCGATGAACGCTCATCGCAATTTGGCAATAAGTGACAGTAATATGGCGAAATCACTTGAGAGGCTCTCTTCGGGTTACAGGATCAACAGGGCTGCTGACGACGCCGCGGGCCTATCCATATCCAGCAAACTCTCCGTTCAGGCAAGGTCTCAGACGGTCGCCTCCAGGAACACGGCACAGGCAAATTCGATGCTGCAGGTCGCTGAAGGAGGAATGGATCAGATATCAAACATGATTGAGAGATTAAAAGAGCTTGCCACCCAGGCAGCTTCCGCCAACAACGCCTCGAACAGGTCAGATATCGATGAAGAGGCTGCTGCCTTAATTAATGAAATAGACCGTATAGCAAACTCAACCACATTCCAGGGAACGAGCCTCTTAACCGGATTCGGAGGGATTACATCCGATGCCGATCTGAGCGCCGTAGAGAATGTTTATGATTTCAGCGTCGATAATGCAGGCGCGGGGACTTATACCGCATCTTATGACGCCGATACTGACACTATGACGCTTACCAGGGACAGCGACTCGACAACCCAGACGTTTACCTTTGCCGGTGGAGCGGAAACCGTTAATTTCACATCTCTCGGCATCAGCATAGAAACTACTGAGGCCTTTGCTGCGGATGTTGATGGCCTTGCCCTTGCTACTGCCATTAATGGCATGACAGTATCACAGAATGACGCGACTTTTCAGGTCGGAGAAACAAATGACGCGAATTATCGGCTCGGTTTTCAGATTGCCTCGGTACTAACCACTGATCTGGGAATCGATGGGATTAACCTCACAACCTTAACCGGTGCTCAAACAGCCATGACCAATATTGATAGCGCCTTGACAACCCTTAATACCGAAAGAGGCAAAATTGGCGCGGTCCAGAACAGGCTGAGTTACACCGCGGCAAATCTGGCCACCTCTATCGAGAACGTATCGGCCGCTGCTTCCGTAATCAAGGACGTGGACATGGCAGCAGAGATGACAACCTTCACGAAGAACCAGATCCTCACGCAGGCAGGTACCTCCATGCTTGCGCAGGCGAACATGGCCCCTCAACAGGTTCTCTCCCTGCTCGGATAATAAAATCACTGAACGTGATTTTAGGGCATGCGGTTTCGCTGCTTCATCTTCTAGCCCCGTTTTCGGTAACCCTAGGAGCATGTCGGACTTTGTCCGACATGCTCCTAAAAAGTTATTAACTGATATTTCATTCCGATTAAATTATAATTGGATCTAACTTCAAACAATTTGATCGTAATACTATTTTTCTTATGCCTCCTTCCGTACAGGATTGGCTACCGGAAGATCATTTAGCTATGATTCAGTTGCCTTCCGATATATAGCCGCCAACAGTCATCCGGACCACGATAGGATTGCTTCTTTCCGAAAGCGTTTTCTTGAAGAAATATCACGCCGCAAGGATCGTATCTCTGCAATTACCAGGGCCAGGAAAGAAATTGAGCATCGCGCTGCACAGCGTTATGAGAAAGAAAAAGAAGCATATGAACAAAAGAGATCCGAACGCAAAGCAAGGGCGGAACTGACCGGTAAAAAGCCTCGAGGCCGAAACCCTGAACCACCAGAACCAGGACCCCGTATATATAGATTTTTTCTCTATAGAAAAAATCTATTCACAAAATAAAAAAACACAAAGTATTATTAGCAGGCTGGCGGACAAAGTCCGACAGACTGCTAGAAACGGGGTTTTTGATTCCGTCTGGCAGATATTTTGCATCTATTGATTAAAACATTTTCTGTATCCGGCACAAAGCCCTAAAAACCGTATTCATATTCAAGTTTTCGGCAAATATTACCGATAGATAAAACATGGAAGGTAAGCATTTTCCTATTGTCTTTTAAAACGGAGGAAACGATAGTCAGCTATGGCCACCAGTACTAATCTTATCGCGGGACTTTCAACCGGTTTTGACTGGCGCACGATGATCGACCAGCTGATCAGCATTGAACACCGGCGCGTGGATATCATTGAAGATAAAAAAAGCACTTATGAATCAAAACTCAATGAATGGCAATCATTCAACTCGAAATTGCTATCATTGAAGAACGCCGCTGACAGACTTAAAGACCCCGCCGATTTTTATCTTTATACATCCACCATGGTGACCGACAGTACAAACGTTGATGGAAAAGATCTCCTCTCGGTTTCAACCAATGAAGATGCCTCGCCCGGCTCATATACCGTAAAAGTCCTAAACCTGGCAAAGGCACAGAAACTCTCGTCAAATCCTTTCACCAGTCTTTCCGAAGAACTTGGAAGCTCCTGTGCAGGTGATATCATCATCAATGGAAAAGTAATAGCCATCGATTCCTCAGACACTCTTTCCCATGTGGCAAATAAGATTAATAACGCTAATTCGGGAAACTCTTCCACGGGCGTAACCGCGAGTATAGTCAACTACGGGGCCAACGATTACCGATTACTTTTAACAAGTGACGATACCGGATCAGAGGGCATAAGCCTTCTTAACGGCTCATCTACTGATCTGGTCCAGAAATTCGGGTGGAAGGACAGTACAGCGGCAATCCTGAAAAATTCCATAACAAACGGTGCCCAGAGTGACCTGTTTTCGACACAAAGTACCGCTGTCAAATCGCTACTGGGACTCCAGACAGGAGAGATATCCACAGGTACACTTGCCATTGGAGGAACCGCCGTTACAATCGATCTCGCGACCCAGTCCCTGAATGATATAAAAAACGCTGTTAATGATGCTGATATTGCCGGAGTAACGGCCTCCATTGTTTCAGAATCGATAGAAGGAAAAACCTGTTTCCGTCTCCAGATAGACGGGACACAGGCTTTTGTGGATGAAAATAATATACTGAACACATTAGGGATACTTGACCACACAAGCATCGATGTGACCGGCAGAATCTCAACATATTCATTGACCGAAGAAGGTTCATATATCACATCCTCAACCCTCTTAAAAGATATTGACGGTTATAACGCATTTACATCCGGTGGATATCCGGGCGGCGATTATATAACCTTAACAGGCAATGATACTTCCGGCGCGAATATCGGAACTGTGAATTTCAGTATTTCTGCTTCCACCACAATACAAGACCTGCTGGGTCAGATTGAAAGCACTTATGGCGATGTCACGGCATATGTCAGCTCGGATGGGAAAATAAGGGTCGACGACCTTACGGGAGGTTCAGCCCTCTCTGTTTCGCTCACTTCAACCGTGCAGGATATCAACTCTCAACTTGTTTTCGGAAATTTTAACAACGCGGCGTCCAGAAAGAGAGAGATAATCGCAGGAGAAAACGCCACCCTGTTAATTGATGGAGTGGAGATCACCAATTCATCAAATACAATTGAGGATGTTATCGAAGGAGTAACTTTGAATCTCCTGAACGAGAATGATGACGCAACAATAACACTGAATGTTAAACGTGATATTGATGAGATTAAATCCAATATCGAAGATTTTGTTAAAAAATATAACGAGATCATATCATATATCGACAGCCAGTTTGATTACAATGAAGAGAATGGGACAACAGGCGGCATACTCTTCGGTGACGGAACCTTGAGAGCCATAAGATCTGATCTGCTTTCCACTCTCATGGAAAGCGTCTGGGGTTTACATACTGATTTTTCCGCCTTAAGTCTTATCGGGATAGAAAATGATCTGGATGAGAAATACAACTCCACACTGAGCATCAATGACAGCATTTTATCCGGCTATCTTCAAACGAACTATAATGATGTAGTGGCCCTATTCGTAGGCCAGGGGAGCACATCTGTCAACTCACTTGATTATATCGGTCACGGCAGGAATACGAATCCCGGCGAATATACTGTCCATATCGACAGGGCGGCTACAAGAGGATCTGAAACCGGTAATATCGATCTCTCCGCAGGAGGAGCAGATGAAAGGCTTACCGTGACTCAGGGGAACAACAGCGCTTCCATAACAATTACAAGTGATATGACGCTTGATGATATCAAAAACGCCATTAACTATGAGTTCGATACTGACTATACCCAGGCCATCGTTGGAGACAGTCTTCTCTATTCAGAAGATTCCCAGACAATCGCGATAACGTCGGAAACAAAATGGAACTCCATATATGACAGCACCGGTACAAAACTCACCTTTGACAATGGCGAAACCATATCTTTTTCAGGCACCTCCAGAAACGGTACGCCGATCAGTGGAAACTACTCGATTGGGAATGCCGCCTCAGATACTATGCAGGGGCTCCTTTCAGCGATCGAAAATGCTTTTTCAAATAATGCGACCGCTTCAATAGATTCATCCGGCAGGATTGTCCTGACCGACAAATATGATGGTTACAGCCAGCTCACGTTAAGTTCCGTCAGCCATTCGGAAGAAGGAGAATTTTTTGGAATAATTGACATCACCGACGGTGCTGGAGACGGAAGCCAGGCAGGTCGTTACGCTATAGCCGTGACCGCAACGGATGACGGAAACGGCCATCTGGTGCTGAGAAGCGATGATTACGGAAGTCATGATTTTACAATAAGCCAGGCTACGACAGATAACAACTATGACCAAATAATTTACGCTGAAACAGCCAACACAACCGATTCTTCAGATGGAACAGTTTATGTAACGTCCGGTACCGTCTGGAATGATATATCAGGGGCCAGCCTGGCCGTAAACGACAAGATAGACATAGCAGGTTATGCGAGAGACGGTTCCACACCCATCAGTGCCACATACACAATAACAAGTCTTTCTGACACCCTGGATGACCTGCTGACGACCATCGAGGGTGCATACAGCGCACAGGGGACTTCGGTTGATGCCTTCATAAAGGATGGCAGAATCCATGTGGAAGACCGGACAACCGGCACTTCTTCCATTGCCCTGACGTTAACACCCGTATATGACGGTGGTGGAAACGGATTGTCCCTCGGCACATTTGATCAGACTACCAAGAGGGATATGGATCTCGGCCTTATAAACGGTGATGTGGCAGGGCTTGATGTCGCCGGCACAATAGGCGGTGAGTCCTCAACCGGCAACGGTCAGGTCTTGAGGGGGGATGATGGGAATGTAAATACTGAAGGTTTATCCGTAAGGTACACCGGAAACAGCAACGACTCGGATGCTGGAGAGATAAAGATTACAATCGGAGTAGGGGACCTTATTAACAGAAAGCTTTTTGATATCACGGATTCAGTTGACGGATATGTCTCTTTTAAGACGGAATCCCTGCAAAACAGTATTACTGACTTTACCGAGCACATAGCCTCAATGGAAGACAGACTTAACAGGCGAATGGAACAGATGATAAACAGATTCGTTACAATGGAACTGGCTATCAACCGATTTCAATTACAAAGCCAGTGGCTGGCCGGACAGATCGAGGCCATATCAAACGGCTGGGTTTATAATAATTAATTGAGATATTTTCTTATTAAGATTCAATTGGGGGGGGTATGAAATATACGAGCACAAGATCAAAGTACATTCACACTGAAATTTCCACAGCTAACAAGCTGGAACTCGTTATCATGTGTTACGACAAGTCGATCCAGTTTCTGAGGCAGGCGAAGGATCATCTTTTGAATAAGGAATATGAGACAAAAAATGAGAAGTTGTCCAAAGTTATTAATATTATTGGTGAACTGAAGTGCAGCCTTGACTTTGATCAAGGAGGAGACGTGTCTAAAAACCTGGAGGCGATTTACACTTATCTCATGAACAGGATCGTTGAAGGAGATTTAACAAGAAACAGTGCGGTCCTTGATGAAGTCATCAACATCCTTAGTGAACTGAGAGAAGCCTGGCAAGGCATATCCCCGTCGGGGCATCCTATTCTCATGAATCCGGAACAGGGGTTGATCAATACATATTTTCAGCAGATCCCTGCCTGATATTTGAAATTAAAGCTTTTTATAAATAATGCCGATAACCTCATTGAAGAGTGTTCATATTTTTTATCTTTCAGTCCCAGGTTTCTGATTATATGGGTATGGAAAGGAGGTGGCAACGTATGGTCAAATTAATCACCCCCGCCAAGGCTTTGGGAAATTCATTAAATATCGCTGATTTGAATTTCCCGGATCTTAACCAAAGATCAGCGGATATATCGCAACGCTGGAAAAAGCAGTCCAATGCTACCGAAAAGGTGCAAAGGGTCGTGCAGGCTAAGATTGCGCGAATTGCAGAAGCAATGGACAAATATATCAATTCAGTCCAGAAAGATCTTCATATCACCTTTCACAACAGCACCGGAAAAGTTTTGGTTAAAGTAATTTCAGAAGAAAACGGTAAAGTAATAAGGGAGATCCCGGCAGAAGAATTGCTGGATCTGGCGGCAAAACTGGAAGAGATGACAGGCGCGTTATTTAACGAGAATGCATGAAATGGATCTTAAAATTCTCATTGTTGATGACGATAAAAAACTTCTATCCGTGCTGAAATCTATCCTGCTCGAGGATAAAAATGAGGTAACAACCAGTACCGATGGTCAGCAGGCTATAGATCTTTGTTATGATCAAAATTTCGATCTCATTATATGTGATCTCATGCTGCCTGGCGCCGACGGATTAAAGGTCTTGAGAGAAGCACGGAAAATAAATCCGAATACACTTGTTATACTTATCACCGGTTTCGCGTCTATAGAAACGGCTATTCAAGCCATCAGGGAAGGGGCCTACGATTATATTACCAAGCCTTTCAGACTTGATGAAATAAAGATCGTCACCAATAATGCCGGTGAAAAAATCCGTTTGATGCGCGAAAATCAAAGATTATTTATGGAACTCCAGGATGCCTACAAACAGCTTTACATGATAAAGAAAGCAGCAGCCGATGATATCCCCGAAAAAGAGACTCATGATAAGAGTGAGGATATTAACAGGCTCTTCATAACAGGAAGTCTTTTACCTTTTTATTATGCCGAAAATAGACCCGGCACCGATCCTCCATTTTTGGCAGATCTTGAACGTCTTTCCGCGTTGAAAGAAAAAGGGCTACTGTCCGAAGGGGAATTTAACATTTGCAAAACGAAACTTCTTACAGAGACAAAACGTCACTAGACCATAATCTTGCATCCCTGAAAATTCTGGTAGTGGACGACGAGCCTTTAATACGTGAAACTCTCAGACTGTTCCTGAACAAGCTCGGCATCGAGCATATAACAACCATGGATGACGGTAGAAACGCCCTTCAAGAGCTTGAGCGAATCACCTACGATTATGTCTTTATTGATCTGATGATGCCAGGGATAAACGGTTTACAAACACTTAAAATAATTCAGGAATATCATTCACCCACGAATGTCATCATCATGACGGGTTTTCCCTCCATGGATGTTGTTATAGAAGCTATGCGTCTCGGGGCCTCGGATTTTCTTGTAAAGCCATTCCGTTCTCAGGATATCAAGATAACCCTGAACAGATTACAACGCTTCAGGCTCCTGATGAAAAAAAATTGGGGACTTCAGCAGGAGCTGGAAAAGAAAAAAGAGCTGGAGCAACTCAATAACCAGCTCCAAAAGCGAATAAGGTTACAATCTCTCATGTACAATATCATTGACTCACTATCGAGGATAAATCAGTCCGAAGAACTTTATACATATCTTGTTACTAAAGCTATTGAATACTGCAACGCGAAAAAAGCATGCTTTATGATCTATGATGAGAACAACGCCAGGCTTCTCACTTTGGCGCAAAAGGGCTTAAAAGACAGCACGCCGGGATTAATAACCGACCTTAAAACGAACTCTGAAGGCCGCATAGTAATCAATAACGTCTTTATCAAAGACTATTTTGGGAAAACCATAAGCAGCGATATCCATATAGATAGGATCTCCCGTTTAAACGGATTCATGGCAATTCCATTTAATATTCGAAAGGAACCTTTCGGAATACTTCTAATGTCCGGCAAGAATCATGAAAAATCATTTGATCAGGAGGACGAATTCATACTGAAATTTCTTGCCGATAAAACCGCCTTGAACATAGAAAATATTGCGCTTTACGACAATATCAAATTAAGCCTGATGGCATCCCTTAATTCTCTCGTAAGCGCTCTCGAAGCAAAGGACAAATATACACAGCAGCATTCAAAGAGGGTTACTGATCTTTCA
>JAFGDF010000236.1 GCA_016932235.1 Deltaproteobacteria bacterium
TCAAGGTGTCAGATGCTAGGCGCCGAGGAGCGAGGACTGAGGCGTATGAGCAATACGCCGCAGGGACGAGCGATCGAAGGCAACACCTCAGATGACATTTTGATGCTGGATCAGGGTCACCTCGATCAGGTTGACACAGGTGCCTTCACCCTGTAAGATATCACGCATGCACCTTAAGCGATTATCCTGCTTCTAAGGTTTTCGTTGATAAAATGAGTCCACCATACCGCGATTCCGAATAAGACAAAGGTCTCTCCTCTGAAGAGAGCAGTTGACACGTTCAATGATATAGTCTATTGATTTTAAAAAACGGGACTGAAAAATGAATGATAATAATGATAAAAAAATAGCTGAAGGATCTCATTCATCAGGTGAGATCGCGATCCCCACATTCTGTGCCATGTGCGGACCTGGTCCTGGATGCGGGATCTATGCCATCGTCAAAGACGGCAGGTTTATAAGGATAGAGGGCATGAAGGAATCCCCTCTGAATAAGGGAAAAAATTGCGCCAAGGCGCATGCCGCTCCTCAATGGGTTTATTCTCCTCAAAGATTAAGGCACCCCTTGAAAAGAACCGGGAACAAGGGTGAAGGTAAATTCCAGAAGATAACATGGGATGAAGCGGTCAACCTGGTCGCTGAAAAGCTGAAGGAACAGAAGGATAAATACGGGCCGGAGTCTCTCGCGATTCTATCT
Organism: Deltaproteobacteria bacterium; assembly: GCA_016932235.1. The sequence continues at coordinate 698 of JAFGDF010000236.1, forward strand.
CCAGCGAGAAGGAGCTACAGCGACTACAGCTACAGGTTTCTGATGGCCCATGGAAGCCCTAATTACGGGCACAGCGGGATATGCGCGATGCAGAACGCCTTTTCCTTCGGCTATACATTCGGCGCCACTTGGCCCGTTGCGGATTATAAAAACAGCGATCTTATTGTATTATGGGGTAAAAACCCCATTTACTCCGGTTCAAGCAAAGGCGGAACCATATCCCTGCTTGACGCCAGGGAGCGCGGGGCTAAGATCATTGCAATAAAACCCTCCATGGAACCTGACGCGGCTCTAGCCGATATATGGGTTCCGATCCGGCCAGGCACTGATGCCGCTCTAGCGCTGGCTTTTCTCAACGTGATCATAAAGGCGAACCTTTATGATGCAGAATTTGTCGGAAGATACTGTTACGGGTTTGATGAATTAAAAGATCATATCGAAAAATATACCCCTGAGTGGGCGGAACCCATCACGGGGCTTCCCGCGGAAAAGATAAAAGAAATTGCCACACTTTATGGAAATGCCAGGTCTGCCGCAATCGACGTTGGGAATGGTCTTGAACACGCCGCCTCGGCAAGCGACGCCGTGCGTTCGATAGCTATCCTGATATGCATTACGGGTCATCTGGACAGGCCCGGAGGTAACATTATACCGGCAGGCAGCACAATGCCCGTGCCGAACACCGTGCACCTGAAAGAAAGATATACCCGGGAATGGGTTGATAAACTGGTCGGACCTGAGATACCAAGACCTTTTCAACCCTTCATAGAGGGCACATCTTCAGCCTACTACAGGATATTTGACAGCATCCTTACCGAAGACCCTTACCCCATAAGGTGCGTGATAGCGCCGGGGACCCAGCCTTCAGTATCCACAAGGGGTTCAAAGAGAGTTTTGGAGGCCCTTAAAAAACTCGATTTCTTTGTCGCCATAGACGTAACGAGGACTGCTGAAATGCATTACGCGGACATCGTGATACCTGTTGCGACACCTTATGAAACAGACCACCCGTTTGAGTTCACCAAAAACTGGATAATGGCCCGCAACAGGGTAATAGAGCCTCTGGGTGATTACAAGTCAATATACGAATTCTACATCGACCTCGGTGTCAGGATGGGCTACGCGAAAGACTTCTGGAACGGAAGCATGGAAGAATGCATGAATGAACAGCTCAAGCCCCTCGAAATAACAATCAGTGAGCTGAGGGAACACAGGACGGGGATCGTTTATCCCGCAAAACCCATGGAATATGAAAAATATGACATGATCTTCTCTACCAGGAGCACCAGGCTTTCAAATGAACCCTATCTTCCCCAGGGCAAAGTGGCTATCTACAATACGACCTTTGAAAAACACGGGTATTCGCCCCTGCCCCAATGGCGTGAACCGCCTGAGAGCCCGTCCTCAACCCCCGAGCTCCTTGAAAAATATCCCCTGATCTTCTCAGACTACCACACTTCCAAAGTCTATACCGCGTCATGGCTAAGGAATGTCCCGTATCTCAGAGAAATACTCCCCTACCCGACCCTGCATATCCATCCGGATACCGCAAAAGAAAAAGATATCGAGGATGGTGACTGGGTCATGGTTGAATCGCCACATGGCCGGATCAGGCTGAAGGCGGAATATTTCCCTGGTATAAGAAAAGATACAGTAATGTGTCTTCATGGCTGGTGGCAGGGTTGTGAAGAGCTTGGTTTACCTGATTACCCTTTGCTTGATGACGGCGCAAACGCGAATAATATGTATAGCGTTGACCCCGAAAAGGTTTTTGATCCCCTTGTGACGGCCATGTCAAGCCAGACACTGGTTCAGGTGACAAAGATTACGCCCTAGCAGTCTGCCGGACTTTGTCCGGCAGACTGCTGGATAGATTTAATAAACGATTTGATTTCAATAAGTTATACTTATTAAAATTCCTGATTCCAATGAATTATATCAAATGAAAAATCACCAGAAACCAAGTAAAATTTAAAGCTTAACAGGAGCCTGTCGGATAAAGTCCGGCAGGCTCCTAGGAACAAGGATAGCAGGATTCAGCGGAGACGACAGGCGCATAAATAGCCTGGATTTAATGGAGGGCCATGCTCTGTCATGGCCGGGAAAAGCGGACGCGACCCGCCTGCGCCGACATCCGTCCGCCGTAACGGGCGCGACAGTGTAGGGGCTTTTGCAGGCAGGCAGAGCGCGTCCTCCAGAAAACCCTTACAGTGAATTTCGGAAATCTCCCCCAAGAGACTGTCCAGCAACCTCTATTTTGGAGGCTGTTTGACAATGTCCAGATGCAAGGCTTCCGAAATCCCGAGGAATGAGGCGTACATAGAA
>JAFGDF010000001.1 GCA_016932235.1 Deltaproteobacteria bacterium
AAAAGAGAATGGCAAGTGGAAATTCAGCAGGATGAAACTTACCCGTCCCTGGCCCGAAAAGTGAGGAAACAGTGGATGTTAACGGCCCTTATAAGGGAATCGGAGAAGTGTTCCTTTCCTTGACAATATTTTTATGAAAAAATACATTAAGCGAATGTCCGCTAATTTTTTCTGATTTACTAAAAATATCTATTATTTTTTTGAAAGGACTAAGCAAGAATTCTTAATGGCCGTTTTCTGATCATCAGCGAAAAACTATAAAATGGAGGAGTGTTATGACACCAAGGCTCGAATTTGTATTCAAGATTCATCTGACCCTGGGAGATCGCATGAAAATCGATTCTATTCCCGGCGGCAATGGTCGCGGATTTGTTCCGGTTACGGGGGGAGAAATTGAAGGGCCGAAATTGACGGGTAAAGTCATTCCCTTTAGCGGAGGGGATTGGCCCAGTATCAGGCCGGACGGAGTAACGGCCTTTGATTCCCGTTATATGCTGGAAACCTCGGACGGTGCGCTTATCTATATCAATAACAGGGGTTATCGTCATGCCCCACCTGATATCCTCGAAAAAATGGAGGCGCTGGAGCCTGTTGATCCCTCAAGTTACTATTTTCGGGTTACCCCGGTGTTTGAAGCGCCGACAGGCCCCCATGACTGGTTGACAAGGAATGTTTTCGTCGGGGTTGGTGACAGGAGGAAAGGTTATACGGATTTTTCATATTATGAGGTGCTATAGTGAGGAATACACATGAGGGATGCAGCATATGATATTGCGCGATATTTCGTGAGCACAAAATATGAGGATCTGCCCTTATCTGCCGTAGAAGCGGCTAAAAAGGAACTCCTGGATACTATAGGGGTAAGTATAGCAGGCGCTTCCAGGGATGGTGTCAGGGAATTACTGGAACTGGTGAAGGAATGGGGAGGGAGAGAGCAAAGCACGGTTATCAGCTATGGAATAAAGGTCCCTGCCCCCAATGCAGCCCAGATGAACGCCCTTATGGCCCATGCACTGGATTACGATGACGGGCATCAGGAGGCGCTTACCCATAATGGAGTTATTGTGGTACCCACAAGCCTGGCTGTGGCAGAGTTGATGGGGGACATAAACGGAAAGGAATTAATTACCGCCATAGCCCTGGGGTCCGATGTGCTCAGCAGGCTTGGACTGGCGACCAGCCCCGGCAAACCCCTGACAGGTTCTGGATGGCACTTTACGACCCTGTACGGTTTTATCGCCTCGGCAGGAGTCGCGGGATATCTGATGAAACTTGACGAGGAAAAGATGCTGAACGCCCTGGGACTCGCCTATCACCAGACATCAGGAAACACCCAATGCATGATAGATGGGGCCCTTTCCAAAAGAATGGGGCCCGGATTTTCCGTAAGAGGAGGCATAGTCTCCGCGCTCATGGCGGGAAAGGGGATTACGGGGGCAAGAAATATTTTTGAAGGGGAAAAGGGCCTCTATAATATCTATCATAAAGGGGACTATGATCGTGATGTCTTGATCAGGGACCTGGGTAAACGTTTTGAGGGAATAAATGTTGGATTCAAGGCATACCCATGCTGTGGCGGGACCCATGTGTTCATAGATATCGCCCTGGCCCTGGCAGAAGAACACACTATCTCCCCGGATGATATAAAAGAGGTAAAGATATACGGCGGCCGCGCCGCAGAGGGGCTGGCAATGCCCATAGAGATAAAACAAAGACCCAGAAATACTGTAGACGCGCAGTTTAGCCTCCCATGGGTTGTGGCAAGTTCCCTTGTAAAGGGGCGTCCCGTTATGGAACATTTCAGCGAAGTAGCCGTTGAGAATAACGATGTCCTGAACATATCGGGAAAGGTCTCTTTCGAGCTTGATCCGGATCTTACAAGGCACGGAGCTGCCGGGCCGGGAATAATAAAAGTAAAAACCATGGACGGCAGGACACTTATCAAAAGGCTTGATAATCCGCTCGGGCACCCGTCAAGGCCGTTTGAGTTTGAAGATTGCAAGAAAAAATTTAAGGACTGTGTCTCATATTCCATATCCCCTTTGAGTGATAAAGATATCGAGGATATTATTATAACGATCAGTGATATTGATAAGGTTGATGATGTAAGCGGTTTAATTAAGATGGTCAGCGGAAGAACACGTTTGTAATAATAGACTTAATAACCACAACAGAAAGAAATAGTCCGATATCAATAATTCAATAAAAAATGGCATGACAGGCGATAAGAGCCATAGGTAATAGATTGGGAAAAGTTTTGGATATATTACTGTGGCGGTAGATTTATTGAAAAAGACCTTGCATTATACTAAACAGTCGTTTAATTTATTGATATTCCTGCAATGTGCTCTGCTTAATAAAATAATAAGAACTCCCTTTTTAGAAATATCCTGACCATGATTATACGGCTGGAAAAACAAGATATTATAAAATGTGAAGGCCATGAATACTGAACAACTCATTCTTGCCCATTCAATGAGACTATTTGCTGAAAAGGGTTACCATGGAACTTCTATCGAGGATATCACCCGATCCGCCGGATTAACAAAAGGTGCCCTATACTGGCATTTTAAAAACAAAGAAGACCTAATTAAGAAGATCATTAAGGAATATGAGGGTCGTTTCCTTGATAAAATGATCCAGGTCGTCGGAGAGGTCAAAGGCGGGGCACTTGAGAAATTCGAAAAATATCTCCGATTTTGTTCTGTCTTTCCTTACCATAATCAGGACCTATGTATCTCTTTTGATTCACTATCGGTAGAGCTTGCAGGAGCACACCATAAAATAGAACCGGAAATAGTAAGAATCAGGAAAAAATACCTGAGGTTCATCTCAGATTTGATTGTCCAGGGGAAAAAAGAACGGGTTTTTAACCCAAAACTTAATACGCGTTACGCAGCCCTTGCCATCGAGGCATTTCAACACGGCGGATTAATCCAGTGGTCCATGAATAAAAACGGGATAGACGGGAAAAGATTTGTCAAGGCCCTGGATCATATTGTCTTGAATGGAATAAAAAGGTGATAGGCTATTACCGGGTGATAAAAGAAATAGGCTTGAAACAATGAATCAATCAAAAATAATCGGCTAATATCATGATCTGAGCCGTGAATAATGTCTTGTATTCTTCTAATGTTATGGTTTAGGCGAGTTCAAAGAGTCCTTAATGAAAAATAGATATAATCGAGCCAAAAAAACGATTAATTGCGATATCCTTGTAATAGGAGGAGGTGGTGCAGGCCTGGCCGCGGCCGTGGCGGCAGCGGAAAAGGGGGGGGATGTCATAGTCATTGAAAAGCGTCCTACGGCCGGAGGAAACGCCGCTCTGGCCGGGGGTATTTTTGCTGCGGAGAGTCGTGTCCAGGAACGCGATGGGATTAAGGCCGGAAAAGATGATTTATTCAAGATAGCATTGAATCATGCGCACTGGATGATTGATCCGAGAATTGTTCGGGCTGTTATAGACCGGTCAGGCGACACTATTCAATGGCTGGAGGATATGGGCATCAATTTCCAGGTTCCGTTATTTTACCCGGATCTTCCCAGAACTGCACATATGGCGGAAGGGCATGGTTCCGGGATCGTAAAAACACTTGTAAGGAGATGTGGAGATCTGGGTGTTCAGGTACTATATCAAACCGCTGCTAAAAGGATATTAATCGGCGATAAAAGAGATATTAAGGGCGTACCGGCATCCATGGAAGGTAAGGAATTTAAAATTTATACAAAGAGTATTATAATTGCCACCGGAGGATATGCCGGAAACAGGGAGTTACTGAAGCAATATTACCCTTTTTATACCGACGGCCTCCTCCCTATAGGGTTGCCCCACATGGGGGACGGGCTCCAGATGGCCAGGGGGGCAGGATCTGCCACGGAAGGATTGGGTATCCTTCACCTCAGGGGGCCATATTTTGATGGGGCAATGGAAGTTGTGGTTGCAGCTATGCAACCAGATACGGTCTGGTTAAACAGGAGGGGGGAACGATTTGTCGATGAGGGAAAGGCCTTTTACTGGCCGGAGGCCGCAAATGCCCTGAACCTGCAGCCTGATAGAATATCTTTCACATTATTTGATGATAAGCTCAGGAAGATTTTTGCAGGAAAGGGTATCATGCTGGGTTATAATCGTTTCAGGGCGAATGCACGGCTGATTGATCTGGAGTCAAAGCTTAAAGAGGAAGCAGCGGAAAGAAAAGTTCTGATATCGGAATCATGGAACAGGATCGCGGAATGGATAGGAGCGGAGCCTGGTATCCTGATGGATACAATAGATGAATATAATAATTCATGTGATCAGAAGCGCGACAGGATATTTGCCAAAAATAAAACTTTCCTTGTACCTTTGGAAACACCTCCTTATTATGTGATAAAATGCAACCAGGCTTTTTTTGCAACAATAGGCGGGATTAAGATAAATCACCGAATGGAAGTCCTTGACCACCATGGCAGGGCTCTACCCGGGATATATGCCGCCGGAAACGATACCGGGGGATGGGAATCAAACACCTATAGCCTGTCTCTCCCCGGGATGACATTCGGTTTTGCAATAAATTCGGGACGTATTGCCGGGGAGAACGCGGTGAATAGCTTATTATGAAAACGGGAAGATAGTAATAGTAATTATGAGTTAAATATGACCCACCTGCTGGAAGTAAGGAATCTGAGAACCCGATTCAAGACGGACGGTCAAATAGTACACGCCGTGGACGGTATTTCCTATTTTATTAACCCAGGCGAGATCGTGGGCCTTGTAGGAGAGAGCGGTTGCGGCAAGTCAGTCAGCCAGCTTTCCATACTCCAGTTGATCACCACACCTCCCGGCGAAATAACAGGAGGGGAAGTCATTTTTGAAGGGGAGGATTTGCTGAAGTTTGATCCGGACGGTGAATTTATGAGATCCATCCGGGGAGGCAAGATAGGCTTCATCTTTCAGGAACCAATGACATCCTTAAATCCGGTATTAACCGTCGGCCGTCAGGTTATGGAATCGCTAACGCTGCACCTTCAACTCAACAAGACCGACGCCAGAAAGAGGGCCGTCGAGTTGATCAATATGGTGGGCATACCGGATGCCGCGGACAGGATCGACAACTATCCCCATCAGTTCAGCGGGGGCATGAGACAGCGGGTAATGATCGCCATGGCCTTATCATGCAACCCAAAACTTCTTATTGCGGATGAGCCGACAACGGCCCTTGATGTCACTACACAGGCGCAGCTTTTAAAGATTCTAAGGGATATGGTCAGGGAGTTTCAGACTTCATTATTGATTGTGACCCACAACCTTGGTGTGGTGGCCAGGTATGCCCAGAGGATTTATGTTATGTATGCGGGCAGGATAGTGGAGTCGGGGACGGCGAAGGAGATCTTCAATAGTCCCGGGCATCCATACACCATAGGTCTGCTTAAGTCCGTGCCAAGGCTGGATGAACCAAAAGGGCGCAAACTGGTTCCGATTGTGGGGTTGCCCCCCAATCTAAGCAATCTGCCAAAATATTGTGCCTTCCTCCCCAGATGCGCCTACTCCGGTTATGAGTGTAGAGAGGAGCCCTGGCCTGAGCTCAGAAAGATTGAAGGTCAGCATTATACCGCCTGCCGCTATGATATTGACAAAATAGGGAGCGAGTCCATTGCCCAATGATTTATTATTAGAGGTCAATAATCTTAGAATGTATTTTCCCGTGACCCGTGGGATACTTCGTAAGAAGATCGCCGATGTAAAGGCTGTTGATGGAGTGAGCTTCAAGATAGGTAAGGGAGAAACCCTCGGTCTGGTTGGAGAAAGCGGTTGCGGAAAGACGACTGTAGCGCGTTGCATATTACGCCAGTATGTTCCAACGGAAGGGCAAATCTTACTGGAAGGCAATGATATCACCCGTTTGCCAAAAAGTAAAATGCGCCCACTTCGTCGAAAGATGCAGATTATCTTTCAAGATCCTTACGGATCTCTCAACCCCAGACAGAGCGCAGGCAGTATCGTGGGTGAACCGCTCAAGGTCCAGGGAATGGTAAATATTAATGAAGAATATCAGCAACGGGTCTCAGAGCTTTTTAAAACAGTGGGCCTTGACCCGAGTATGCGGGATCGAGTTCCCCATGAGTTCAGTGGCGGCCAAAGGCAGCGTATCGGTATTGCACGCGCCCTGGCCTGTAATCCTTCATTTATTGTTTGTGATGAGCCCATATCCGCGCTGGATGTGTCTATACAGGCTCAGATTATCAATCTCCTGGAAGAGCTGCAGCAAAGGCTGGGACTGACCTATCTCTTTATAGCCCACGACCTCTCGGTAGTTAGGCACATCAGCGATCGGGTGGCGGTTATGTATCTGGGACGAATAGTTGAGATCACTGACTGGAAATCCCTTTATGAAAATCCCATGCATCCATATACAAAGGCGCTGCTTTCGGCCGTCCCGGTGCCGGACCCTTCGGTAGAGGAAAAAAGGGAAGAGATTATCATAGAAGGTGATGTTCCGAGTCCCTTGAATCCTCCTCCTGGATGTTCTTTTCATACACGTTGCTGGATGGCCGGCGAAGAATGCAGAAAGGTTGTCCCGACACTGCGCATTGTTGATGATAATCATGAGGTAGCATGTATCAGGGCTTAGAAATAAGTGATGCTGAACCATCACATCATTCTATCAACCAAAAGAATCGTCAATCATAGGAAGGAGGTGATACATTAATTATTTCCGGGAAAGGACAACCTTATTGATTGTGAGTTTAAGATTATTGTTAAAGGTTCATAAGCATCAATTAATCTTCATAACCTAAAAGGAGGAATATAATGGAAAATAGAAGGAAATTAGGGAAGATTGTTTTGATCGGCGTGTCTTTGTGTCTTGCTGCCGTCCTGTTTTTTTTGAGCCCGATGGCGGGAGAAGCTGCGCCCAAATACGGGGGAACGGCAAAGCTCGCCGTGGCGAGAGACCCGGGCCAGATAGGAGACCCGGCGACCAGGCCTTTTAACCTTACGGATTTCAGGCTTTCGGCTCCGATACTTGAAACACTTTTTCGGTATGATACGAAAGGTATGATGATTCCATGGCTGGCAACGGGATATGAAATCGCCAAGGACCTGAAATCTATCACTATCACTCTACGAAAAGGGATTAAATTTCAGGACGGTACTGACTTTAACGCGGAGGCGGTAAAGTGGAACCTGGACAGGTACCGCACCTCAAAGAACCCGGAACTACAGACGGTGAGTTCCGTCGAGATAGTGGATCCTTACTCTGTCAAGCTTAATCTGTCCAGTTGGAGCAGCACCCTCGTAGATAATTTTACATTATATCCCGGATTGATGATATCACCAACAGCATTCAAGGAACGGGGACCGGATAAGATCAAACTGGATCCCGTTGGTACCGGCCCCTTCAAATTTAAGAGCTGGCAGCGTAATACCAGTCTGAAGCTGGAAAAATTCGATGGCTACTGGCAGAAGGGCAAGCCCTACCTTGATGAGATAGAATATCTATTCATCAGCACGCCCATGACAAGAGCCTCAGCTCTAAAAGCGGGCGAAGTGGATGGGGTTATGACGGTTGAATTTCAATTTCTTAAGGATTTGATGGCAACCGGCAATTTCTATACCCTTGAGCCGGGTCTGTCGAATATACTTATCTGCTATATCGGTGACAGCGCCCATCCGGACTCTCCCTTTAGCGATATAAGGGTAAGACGTGCCTTGAACTATGCTGTTGACAGCAAGCAGATGGTTGAAACCATAAACTACGGCTACGGCGAGGTCTTAAACCAGTACGGGACAAAAGGGAGCTGGGGTTATAATCCAAATGTGAAGGGTTATCCTTATGACCCTGAAAAGGCCAAAAAGCTCCTGGCCGAGGCCGGATACGGCGATGGTCTGAATATAACGTTAACAGGTGCGTCATGGGGCACTTACGCCTATTATCACCCTGCGATCCAGGCATACCTGAGACAAGTCGGAATCAATGCTGAAATCATATTAGATGATCCAGGCAAGCATGATGCTCTACTCTATAAGGGGTGGAATAAGACATGGATGCATCAGGCGGGGAGACTGATCATTCCTGATGCAGCCAATAACCTTATGGTTTATGCATCATGTATGTCCGACATGGCATTAAAGGGAACCATGCTCTGCCCGGACGACTTTATGGACGCCCTAAAAAAGGCCCAGGAGGCCTCCGATTTTGAAACAAAACAAAAATGGACCTGGGAGGCTCAAAGGCTCATGGTCGACGAATATTGCCTCATCAATTTTTACATCACCTGTCCAAGGGTACAGGTGTTTAACAAAAAACTCCACGATATTAACTGGGAAGTCACGACTACGGTTCACTGGACGCCGGAGGATACCTGGAAGGACTAAATAGTCAATCAAAGAAATCGGCTCAGATTGAGTGGATCTGTAATGTAAATAGTTCATGATCCACTCAATCTATATTTTTAAATCCTCATTCCCTCATTCGAGAACGGGGAATTAATAATCGATGACAACATTTATAATTCGTAGATTAATACAGACTTTCTTTGTCCTGATTCTTGTGAGTATTATCACTTTTTTGATTCTACACATGCTTCCGGGCGATCCGGCGAGGATCATGCTTGGACAAGATGCGTCTCAGGAACAGGTCGATATCTTACGACATGAGCTATGGCTGGACAGGCCGTTGATTGTGCAATATTTTCAATGGCTTGTAAATGTATTTCAGGGTGATTTCGGAAAGTCCATGTCATATCATGAGGATGTGAATCGTTTGATCCTGTTACATTTACCTGTAACATTCTATCTTGGCCTGGTAGCTATGATCATAAGTGTCATTCTGGCTATTCCTCTGGGGATTATCAGCGCTGTCCGGCGGGGTAAAGTGCTGGATTCCGTGATCAGCGTATCGGCCAATATGGGGATGGCAATCCCTATTTTCTGGCTTGGCGTTCTTTTCGTATATCTGCTGTCCTTGAAACTGGGGTGGCTTCCTGTCCAGGGGTATACATCACCATTTGATGACCTGTGGTTGAGTGTTAAAAAGATGGTAATGCCGGTTATCTGTCTGACGGTAGTGCCCCTGGCAACGATAACGCGGCAGACAAGGTCCAGCATGCTGGAGGTCATCCGCCAGGACTATATCCGCACAGCCAGATCAAAGGGGCTGAAGCAGCGGGTCATTATTACAGGGCATGCACTGAAAAATGCCATTATTCCAATTGTTACTCTTCTGGGGGTTCAGATGCGTTACCTGGTAGGAGGGTCAGTGCTTACCGAGTCCGTATTCAATATCCCCGGCATGGGGAGGCTCATGGTCAGGGCCGTCTTTGACAAGGATTTTCTTATAGTCCAGGGCTGTATAATGACTGTAGCCATAGTTGTAACACTTGCCAACCTGGCGGTGGATATCTCCTATGGTTATTTCGATCCAAGGATACGTTATGAAGAGTGATGGGGTAATGGGAAATTCAATAGAACATTCGATGGAGTTTCTGGAAAACGCACCAAAAACGAGTGAATACAAAAGATTTGTTAGGGTATTCTTCGGCAGAAAGGTTGTTTTACTGGGAACAATCGTCATCCTTGCAATGAGTTTATCAGCCATATTCGCACCCTATTTAGCGCCCTATGATCCCTATACCCAGAATCTAAAAGATGCCCTGCAGCAGCCTTCAGCTAAATATCTTCTAGGCACGGATTGGCTGGGTCGCGATACATTGAGCCGAATTATTTATGGAACTCGGATCTCATTAGCAGTAGGTGTCGTCGCTGTAGGCTCCGGTTCTTTTATCGGTCTTATGCTGGGACTGGTTGCCGGATATTTCGGAGGGATTGTCAACACACTGATAATGAGATTTATCGATGCGATGATGTCCATCCCTCCCGTCATGATGGCGCTTGCGATAGCCGCGGCCCTGGGCGGAGGCCTTACAAATCTGATGATAGCCCTGTGTCTGGGCTTTATACCCACTATGGCCCGATTGATGTGCGGTCAGGTCCTTACAGTAAAACAGGCAGACTACGTTACGGCCGGAGAGATGATAGGATGTAGCAACCTCCGGATAATGCTTGTGCATGTGTTTCCAAACTGCCTGCCGCCGCTGATTGTGATGGTAACATTGAACCTTGGTGTCGCTATCCTTGCGGAATCAGGACTAAGCTTCCTTGGGGTGGGTATTAATCCACCGACCGCGACCTGGGGTGGGATGGTAAGCGACGGTTACGAGTATCTATTTTCAAATCCTGTTCTGTCTTTGGCCCCCGGAATATGCATCATCCTTATTGTCCTGGCCTTTAATATTGTGGGCGATGGGCTAAGGGATGCATTTGATCCCAGGTTAAGGGGTACCCTTTAAGAATAGATTTCGATTGCAATATATATAGTCTCAACCACATTTTTTGGGAGGGTGATCATGAGCATGAAAATAAATTTTTGGAATGAACCCGTAGAGACCATGTCCCGGGATGAATTGCGTGAATTGCAATGGCAGCGTTTAAGGAAACAGATGCGCTATATATATTACAACTCAGCCCATTATCGACAGATCTTTATGGATATGGGGGCACACCCCGACGATGTGAAGAACCTCGAAGAATTCCGCAATCTGCCCATATTCCTCGAAAAGGAGAGGGATCGGTTATCCCAGGAGAAGACCAGGAATGAACAGGGCCATACATTAGGTGAATACCTCTGTTGTTCTCCAAGGGATCTGAGGGCCATTCATACAACATCAGGGACAACCGGACTGCCGGTTTTTGAGTCATTCACCCAGCACGATATCGAGGTCCAGAATGAGGTGATGGCCAGGAGTTTCTGGAGGATGGGCTGGAGACCGGGAGATTCCGTGATTCACGGTGTCGGTCTCAGTATGTGGATTGCAGGAATGGTAACCCTGAGGGCTTTCCAGAATTTCGGCCTCCTGGGAATCCCGGCCGGGGCGGAGTCCGGAACTGAAAGGTTCCTGCAATTTGCAAAGCTTACCATGCCGGATCATATGAGCTCCTTCCCGTCATTCGTGGAGCATATGATTGATGCGGCCCCGAAGACGATAGGATGTGAAGTTCGGGATCTGGGGCTGAAAACAATAATGTGTGGCGGTGAACCGGGCGCCGGAGATCCCAAGACCAGAAAAAAGATAGAAGATGCATACGGGGCCAAGCTGTTTGATATTACCGGTGGAAACTGGGGCTTGTGGGCCGTCTCCTGTGATACCCCTACCTATCAGGGGATGCATCTCATGGGGGAAGACTATGTCCTGGTTGATGTTGTAGATCCGGATACCAAGAAGCCTGTTGATACAAACGTGCCCGTCGCAAGAGGTGAGATGGTAGTTACGTGTCTGGAGTGGAAAGCCAATCCGGCTTTTCGATATGCACACGGTGATATAATTGAACTGATGAATGAGCCCTGCATATGCGGCAGGCCGGGAATGCGGATGCGTTATGTCGGCCGTGTGGATGATCTGCTTATCGTGAAGGGCGTCAATGTATTCCCAAGGGCGATCAAATCAGTAGTGGACACTTTTGTGCCGCGTGTCACATCCGAGATGAGGATTATTCTGGAGACAGAGCCGCCCATGGTTAAACCGCCCCTGAAGATGAAAGTGGAATACGGCCCGGAAGTGACTGATACTGAATTGGAATCCCTTAAGACAGAGATCGAAAATGCTATCGCAACCAAACTCCGGGTCCATCCGAAAATCGAACTGGTTCCTCCCAATTCCATTGAAAAGGATCCAACAAAAAAGGCTACGCTTGTTGAAAAGCGTTATTAAAAAGGAGAATTTTATGTTCAAGGGAGTTAATCATATAGGGGTTGTTGTCCGAAATCTGGACGAGGCCATACAAATGTACTCCGGATCATTCGGGTTCGAATTAAAGGGGCCTGTCAAGGCGATCAAAGAGATGGGCATCAGGGATGCAATGGTTTCCAACGGACCGGTGACCTTTGAGTTGATAGAACCTGTTGACCCGGCAAGTCCTATGGCAAAATTCCTTGAGAAGAACGGTGAAGGATTGCATCATATCTCACTTGAGGTTGAGGATATACATCTGTCCATGGATAAGTTAAACGAGGCGGGGGTGTCATTAATAGGGAAAGAAGCTGTAACCCTTGATGATTCAATGTTGTCTTATGTACATCCCAAATCAGCAAAGGGCGTACTAATTGAAATAGTACAGCCTCTCAAGAAAGACGACGAATAGAATCTTTTTTAACTTTTGACTGTTAATCAGGAGGT